>CAMBTO010000017.1 GCA_945870865.1 Klebsiella pneumoniae | reverse complement strand
GAGGTGATGAACGCTGAAACACTTCCGAAGGTCGTCATGCCAAACCGCGACGGGTTCATCCCTTCGAACCTGGACGAGATTGCCGACATTGAGGCACGCGGCTGCCGCATAGGGCACTGCCCCTGAACTTCAATAGTAAGTAAAGGGGTAGACTATAGTCCGGATCGCTGGAGTCGACGGCGAATACTTGCGGGAGTAGAAATAAACAGAAAAAAAATAACGGGGCCTGTTTATTCAGACACCGTTTGAGGGGGGTGACCCGTTATTTATCCAGCGGGGTTGAGCGCAACTGGACATGCAGTATGATCGGCTTTGTACCTTTACCACCTTCGAGCAACCAGGGTGTGCGGCTACCTTCCGGTATCCACAGACCACGTCCCTTCCAGCCTGCATTCGGGTCATCTATCCTGCCTTCAAAACCTTTGGTATAAAACCCGAGTGGATAGGGTGTACGGATGGTGATGAATTTTCCATCAACGAGCGCATGTACGCCGTCAAACAGGTTACCGATTGCCATCGGCACATTCTCGCCCAGTCCCAGCGTATTGTGTTGATCGACCCAGGCGTAATAGCTTGAATCCACCTTGTATTCCGGATGACCGATAAACGCCGGGCCGGGCAGTTGATGGAAGGTCCAGCCTTCAGGGCAATGGTCTCCTGTCGCATTCGGTCCGTTTAACGGCCCGGTACATTTGCGGCGGTCGAATTCGCCCATATGACCACTGGCCAGTGCCACCCAGATCACGCCATTACGATCAATGTCCGACCCACGGCTGCTGAAGCCCGGTAGCGGCACATTGAATTTCTCACCCAATCCGGTCTTCGGATCAAAGCGTATGAGCCTGCCGGGATAGCCGTTATTTGAGCCCCACACAGAACCGTCTGCCGGGTTGGGCATGATCGAATAGAAGTCAGGGATTATACGGGTATCCTTGGCCGCATCCGCCGGTGCGTCGGGTTCGACCCACTCGTCCCGTACCCCGTTGCCGTTAGTATCCAGGATCAAGGGTGACCAGCCGAGCGCCGCCTCGACATCGCCGGTCTCGTCATAAATTCGTGTGTTCAGCCAGCCGATGACCTCACCGCCGCCACTGGTCCAGAGCGTGTTATCTGCATCCTCGGCAAACTGCAAGTGATGAGTCGAAAAACAGGTGTCGACAAATTTATATTCGCCGGTGGCAGGCTGATACACCGATAGATGTCTGCCAGAACGCTTGGTGGGAAACAGTTTGGCAGACGGATGCTCCGATCCCTCCTGGCAGAACGCGGGATTCTCCGGTCCCCGGATACGCGCCGTGTACCAGACCCGGCCCTTGTGGTCCAACATCGGGTTATGTGCAATCGCCTTGCTGTCCCAGATCACCTGACCACCCCAATAGGCCGAGGGTGCGATGACCGGATCCTTTGCTGTGCTGGGTGTGTCTGCGTCGCGGACAGTCGCGGTAAAGCTGGTGGCCGTATTATTGACCGGATCCAGAATCGGGAACTGATCGGTACTAAGCTCGGGTGCGCCATACAAGGGGCCGTAGGCGTTGACGGTCGGGTTGCGGCGATCCGTTCCAGACAGATCATGTACGTAGTTAATCGGTTCCATCCAGTCACGTATCGTCACCACGATATTACGCTCCGGTCCTGATGGCCGCACGGGGTCTTCAGCCGGCAATTCACCGGCAGCGATCCTGTCCGTCCAGTCCGCAAAATACTTTATCGGCAATCCCTGCAGGTCACTGATGACCCCCATCATGCGGGTACCGGCCTGTCCTGACGAGAGGCGTCGCAGCCAGGCGGCCTGTGATGTCTCCATACCCTGAAATTCAGCGGGAAGGGTCCGGGTTGCCTTGGCACCCAGTTGATGACAGCCGAGACAGTCGGTGTTCTTCATCCTGCCTATATAATGATTCAGACCGCCAGGCAAAAAGGCAAGCTCACTTTCCTCGGGTAGCTTCAACATTGCGTACCAGTAGGCGGCGGGATATACCTCTGCCGCTGTTTTCCGATCCGGTGCGATAACAGCGGCCAGATCTACAATATTGCCCGGGCGCGCATTTACGCGGGTGGAATCCGCAAGGCCGTAGCCGCGGACCCAGAGACGGTATTCCGCATCCGGCAGATCCGGGATCAAATACCTGCCCTGGTCATCGGTCACCACGATTTTATTAAATCGAGTCTGCAAGGCATCGGTCTCGGCTATAACCCACACGCCGGCTTCCGGGCCGTTGCTACTACTCACCACCCCGGCAATATCATCCGCATCGATCGCAATCGAAGGGACCGGTGCAGGTGTAGACGATATTGGTTCCGGTGGAGCCACTGCTGTCGATGCCTGCTGGGTACCGCTGTCACAAGAGGAAACAGCGAGCGATACTATAATGAATATTGAGAGTAAACCCTGTGTCATTTTCATCTTTGCATTTCCTTCATGAACGATAAAGTTATTAGCGCACATCATTTTTTGACAGTATAGACGTGATTAATCGTCAAGATAAAGCTAAACCGTTGGAAAGTCAGTCTGGATAATACCGTGCCGCCTGAGATCCAGCGGCTACGGCACATCCATGGATGCGGGTACTGCGGGCAGGTTCAGTTATTCTGCAGGCTACGGTGCCAGCGACGCAGTATACGCGGCGATCGCCAGCATATCGTCTACAGTAAGATTATGGACCACGGGCGTCATCATCGCATTTGACGGACCGGTTCGTTCACCGTTCTGCATGCTCCAGAGTTGGCGTACGATATAGTTTGGTCCACGTCCTGCGATCGGTGGCACATTGTTCGCCCCCTGCAAGGTTGCGCCATGGCAAACACCGCAAGGGACCGTCTTGCCGCCACCCCCCGTCGTGACCAGTTCCTTGCCTTTCTCAAGGCTGCCCTTCGGCACATACGCGACAAAACCCGATCGCGGGTCGCGATTCAGCACAATGTCCTCATCTTCCGCCAGAGCCACAATGCGACTGCCTATCGGTTCGGTACCACCGTCAGGATGCACCAGGCGCTTGTTACCCTGACCGACGTAGCTTTTCGGTACGGTATCGGTTTCGACGATGCGGAACCAGGGACGCGGTTTGACCGCCGCATAGTACTCGGCGGCGATGCGCACCTCTTCGTCGGTGATCACCTTGGCCAGCGTGACCATCGTGCCAGATCCCTTACGGTCACCACTCTTGTAGTCGGCCATCTGCCGGATGAAATAATCGACAGGAAGGCCGGCCACATAGGCGGATTCATCATGCCCCGTGCCGGTAGGCAGGTGGCACAAACCGCATGCACGCAGTTCCCGCGCGGGGTCTCCAGTTTTTATTATGGAAGGCATCGGTGGGTACATCTCCGGAAACCAGTCCGGCGTGTTATACCTGTCATTGATCTGCGCACGCGTTACAGACAACTTACTGCCCGGTGCGGTCCACAATTTGTCAGGATCCTCGTTGGCGGGAGGAAGCACTTTATCGGTGACCGGAAAAGCCCAGTCAGGCTTGGGTTGCTGCGCGAAAGCATACGTGGATACCAGCGTAAACAACAGAATGCAGATATAGTGTTTCATGCAAATCTCCTCTAGATGCTGTTCACAAGTGCAGGCCTGGGAATAGTCGAGCGGGTCAATTTTTGATAACCATGTGGTGCTCCCCCTGCGGCCTGATAATACATCATAAGTTTAACGCTGGACAATGTGCATGGTTTTTTCGAGATCAGTCAAGCGATATAGAAGGTAATCGCAGCTCTGGAATGTCGAATTTATAACCGGTACAACGGCTCCAGCTTGCCCGGTTCGCCCGGTTTTTTCTCCACCACAATTCGTGCCGACTCCACTGCAAATACGCGGGCGAGATTCTCGCCGGACCAAGACTTGCTGTCCTTGCCGTACAGGGCATCATTCAGCGACTTGATTTCCATGGCCATCTCGCTACCGGTACGCGCACCGATGTCGATCAGACTGAACGGTGGATTTTTCGGCCAGGCAAGTTTGCCCCATTGCAATAATGAAAGTCGGGTCGCTGCGGCATCGTTTTGTTTGCAGGTGTCGAGCACCTGCTTTGCTGCGCCATCTACCTTTCCCTTGCCAGGGTGCGATGGGGTAACCGAGGTTGCAACGCCACGCGTCTTTTGCCACCACATCAGCATCGTCGCTATCCACAACATCAACAGGGCGGCGCTGATCCATTTCCAGTGATCACCGCTGGTGGCAGGCACAGCCTCGGTGACCACTGCGGATACCTCCACCGGGGCGGGTGCGACAACTGACTCGGTTACAACGGGTTGTTGCGTTTGTGGCTGCGGGGCAGCGGCAGGTGCATTGGCACCAGCGGCACCAGGCATGACCTCAACTGTCCGTTCTGGCACGACCGCGTATTCAAGTTTGTCCATTGTAATATTCCACCACGGAATCGAAATCTCCGGCAGCACATACTTGCCAGCGAGGTTAGGAATGATTGCCGCCTTCTCGCTGCGGGTACCGGTCACGCCGGTGTCGGACCGCTCATCACTTAACGTGGGCTGGTCGGGGTAATATTTCAGTTCGGTCAGTGGCCAGGCGGGTAATTCCGGTAACTGGCTGGCGAGCAGGCCGTTCGCTGTCATGATCAGCGTACGGGTGACCGGTTGACCCATTTGCAGGCTGGCCGGGTCGACGCTCCATTGTTCGGCCAGTGTCAGGTTGTTTGCCGGCATCCAGTGTGTGCCGGTAAACGCGGCCGGGATGGCACGTACGTCGAGCACCTGCTCGGATGATCGACGTGACACGGTTCGCGGTGGTGGGCCAAACGGATCATAACCGTAGGCGTTACGCGAAATCTGCCCCATAAAACTGACCGGCGGGATCGTGACCTTGCCGCTCGCCTGCGGATAAATCGCGTAGGTGCGTTCTATCACCTGCCAGGGCTTGCCGTCGATAACGGTATCGTAGGTCTTGTCATCATCGATCCTGTCGAGCACCGCGTTGCCCTCACCTATGACCGGTTCACCGAGACTGGCCTTGGCGATAGCAACCGCGCGAAACAATTTCAGTGTATAGATGACCTGGGACTGCACATACGGGTTCTGGCTGGACACACTCGATTCCAGGAACACAAACTCGTCTTTCTGGCCACCGGTGCCACTGCTGTCAGCTTCCACCTCGATCTCGGCGATCGGACTCATCTCGGCACCAAACGATATCGCCGGGATCTTCAGCTTGCCGGATGCCGTCGCCATCAGCGTCAGCGTCCATTGTTTAGAGCTGCTGATCTGACCGTTGACCATACTGTAATAGCTGTTCTGACTGGTCGAGAGGATCTGGAACTCCTTCTGCAGCGGGGCAAAATCAGGGTCATCACCCGAGCCATTGGTCACATCAAAGGTCAGCTTGAATGATTCGTTCATCGATACCGGGTTCCGATCGGCGCGGATGGAAATCTCGGCAACTGCCGTGCCGGTCAATAACATCAGCATGAACACTGCCATAAATCTGTGGATTATGTGCATCACCATGTTTTATCTCCCTGGTCCCTGCCATGGTCTCGTTGCTGGTACTGATACAGAAATTTTCTGCGTAACAAGCCACCCGGATCATCCGGGATACGCCGCAACCATTGTTCGGTGGCCTGTTTCTCTTCGTTCTGTGGCAATTCCTTTTCAGACTGTTCCTGCTGTTTCTGCTCGGACTCCTGCTGCTGTTCCTCTGGTTGCTGCTCTTCCTGCTTCTGTTTTTCTTTCTGCTCGTTCTGGTTCTGATCTTGCTGTTGTTTCTTTTCGTCCTGCTGTTCCTGTTTCTGCTCGTCCTGATTTTGCTGCTGATTCTGCTGCTGGTTCTGTTCGTCCTTTTCCTGATTCTCGTCCTTTTGCTGATCCTGCTGCTGATTCGGGTCCTGCTTCTGCTGTTGTTGCTCCTGTTCGAGTTCCTTTTCCAGCAACTCCTTGTTGAACTTCGCGTCCTCGTGCTCCGGATTGGCGGCCAGTACCTGATCGTACATCTTGATCGCCAGATCATACTGGCCCTTGCGAGCAAGTGTATTGCCGAGGTTATAGTTGTTCTCGATATCTTCCTGTGTCTTCAACGTCTCGGCGGCCTTGTCATACTCGCCGGCGCGGTATTGTGCCGCCCCTTTCCAGGAGGGATCCTCAAACAGTTCAGCTGCAGTCGACGCATCACCGGCATCCAGTGCCGACTTCGCCCGCTGATCCTGACGCAGCCACAGGCTGTCCCAGTCCAGTGCCTCGGCCGGTTGTGGCCAGGGCATAATGGCCAGTACCAGGACGATGATATAACCACGGCGGAATAACAAGGCGGACAATGGTATCAACAGCAACAATAACCACGGCCCCTGTTCACGCCAGACATCCGTTTCAAACTCGGTCTCGTCCACATCCCCCTCGGTCAACGCTGCAGAGAAGAAGCTGTCGAGTGTCTCAATATCGGAATCATCCAGACTGATGTGGGTATAACGGCCACCACCGACGCCAGCCAGTTGCTGCATCGGCGCCTCGTCAAGGACCGGCACGATAATATTGTTCAGTTCATCAGTGAGGAATCCACCATCGGGCTTCGCAATCGGTGCGCCTTCTTCTGTACCGACACCCATAATGGACAGGCGGTAACCCGCCCCGGCTACCGCCGTGGCGGCCTCCTCTGCCCGATCAAAATCGACTTCGTCAGTAATCAGCAGGATATCCCCTTTTGTCGCACCGCCTTTTTTCAGCAACTCAATGGCCATCATGATCGCGGTGCCGGTCTGGTTGCCTTGCACCGGTATAATGTCGGTCGTCAGCGCCAGCAGCTGTAACTTGATGGTCGCCACATCATCGGTCAGCGGTGTCACCGCAAACGCATCACCGGCATACACCAGCAATGCAGTCTGGCCCTCGGCGCGTTTGTCCAGAAAGTCATTGATCTTGAAACGTGCGCGTTCAAGCCGCGTTGGCTGGATATCAGCAGCATCCATCGACCGCGACAAGTCCAGCGCTACGACCAGCGCCGTACGCGCACTGAATACCGGTTGTGGCATTTTTTCCCACACCGGCCCGGCGAGAGCGACGATGGCCAGCGTGCCACAGATACCCAGCAATACCGAGGGCACGGTTCCGCGTGCGGTGGTATTGCCGACCAGAATAAACGGTAATAACTGGCGATCAACAACGGCCTCCCAGCTGCGACTGATCAGTGTGCTTCTGGCCATCTGCAGCAGTAACCACAGCAGCGGGATAAAACCGAGCAACCACCAGGGACGGAGAAAATGAAACTGTTCGAGTCCGCTCATGCGACGCGCCTCATGTAGTGGTAAAGCAGCAGGCCGGACATGAGCAACACCGACAGGGACAGCGGCCAGAAATACAGCGACTTCATCGGCCGGAACCGTTTCACATCCTGCTCTATCGGTTCGAGCTCATCCAGTATCGCGTAGATCTGCTCCAGCTCTTCGGTATCGCGGGCGCGGAAATAGCGGCCACCGGTGGTCTCGGCAATATCGGTCAGCGCCTTTTCATCAAGATCCGCTGACGGGTTCACCTTGCGCGAGCCGAAAAACGATTCGACGACCATTTCATCTGCACCTATACCTATCGTGTAGATCTTCAGTCCTTCGCTGGCCGCCAGCCTTGCCGCATCAATCGGCTCAACCTCACCGGCGGAATTCGCACCATCGGTCAGCAAGATCAGGATCCGGTTCGAGTTTTTCTGTTCACGCAGGCGTTTGACGGCCAGACCAATCCCGTCACCAATGGCGGTGGCACGTCCTGCCAGACCAATGACGGTTTCATACAGGAGTGTCTTCACCGTCTCGCGATCCAGTGACAGTGGCGCCTGCAGGTAGGCGCGATCACCGAACAGGATGAGGCCGATACGATCACCGACCCGACGATCAATAAAGTCACCGGCGACATATTTGAGCGCGGTTAATCTGTCTACCCGCTGGTCGCGGATGACAAAGTCTTCTTCCTGCATACTGCCGGACAGATCGACCACCAGCATCATGTCGCGGCCACTGACAGGCAATTCGATAAACTCGCCCAGCCACTGTGGCTGCATCGCGGCGAGTATCAACAACAACCAGGCCAGCGTCGCCAGAGCACCGCGCCAGGCGGTGGACATGCGATGCTGGCCATAGCGGGACTGTGCAGCAAACTCTTCCAGAAACGGCACGCGTAACGCCGCCTCGCGGTTCGATGTGCTGGCACCGCTGAAATAACGTACCACCAGCGGTAACGGCAGCAACGACAGCATCATCGGCCATTCAAACTGGATCATCGTCGTTTACCCGTACCAATCTTGTCTATCCACTGCTGGCAATACTGCAAGACCTGCTCGGCCTCGGCGGCATCTACCGTGCGGCGATACGGTGCCTCGGACAACAAGCGTCCGCTACCGGTACTGAAATGCTGTTGCGCAGATTGTCTGTCGAGAAACTCCAGCCAGGCCTGTCCGGTCAGGCTGGCCACTTCGGTGCGCGGGTACAGGCTGATACTGAGTCGACGTAACAGGACGGACAGTTGCTGTAACAACTCCAGCGGGTCCTTGTCCGACTGGTAACGCGCTACGATAAGTTGCAGCTGTTCACGCGCCATGCGCGTCGCGGACAGTTTCAACTGGCGGTTATGTCGGTACAGCCAGATACCACCCGCCACGGCGAAAATGATCAATGCAGCCAGGATCCACCAGCCGGGCGCAGGCGGCCAGAACGAAATTTCTCCGGGCAGATGGATGTCGCGCAGGGCGAGGTCTTTCGGCTCGGTCATTTCATTGCGTTCGCGGTCATGCCGGTTTTCAGCACCTGTAACGGCTCATCGACCGTTGAACAGGAGATCAAAAAGATATTACTCATCCGCGACAGGCGTTGCAGGCGATCATTATGACGCTGAAAACGCTCCCGGTAACGGTCGGTATAGCTGCGATCAAATGTATCAATCGACATTTCATTACGCCCGTCGCTGAGCCGGTATTCGCCACCACGCGGCAGCGCCTCTTCCAGCGGGTCACGCACAAAGATCATGATTACGTCATTGTGTTTGCTGAGGCGGATGATCTGGTTTTCATCGGTGTCATTCAGATAGCGAAAATCACTGATAAGAAAAATCATGCTGCCGGGACGGGTTACCCGGCGCAGGCGGATCAACTCACGACCTATTGCACCCTTGTCGGCCTGGGCCTGATACGGATCCTGCCAGGCGGGATGGTCGACCAGCTTGTTGATAAAGCGCAGCACGCCGGTCTTGCCGCGATGTGGTTTAAGCTCATGGCTGACGGTTTCGGAAAAGATCACACCACCAAGACGGTCACCATGATGCACGGCACTCCATGCCAGCAGCCCGGCCAGATGCGAGGCCATCACCGACTTGAACTTGCCGCGTGTGGCAAAAAACATGGGGGCGCGCAGGTCCACCCACAGAAACACCGGTCGCTCACGTTCTTCACGAAACAGCTTGGTATGGGTCTTGCCAGTACGTGCGGTCACGCGCCAGTCGATATTGCGGATGTCATCACCGGGCTGGTACAACCTGGATTCGTCAAACTCCATGCCCCGACCCTTGAACGGCGACTGGTAGTTACCGGCCTGACGCGCCAGGATCTTGCCCGGGCTCAGCGGAATCAACGCCGAGTAGCGGTTCAGGCTGACGATGGCCGGAACGGTAATCTGTACGGCGTCGTTGACCAGAGGCTTGCGTGCTTGCATCAGGGTACGGCGATACGCGCTATCAGTTCAGAGATGACCTTGTCAGTGGTGATACCGTCGGCCTCGGCCTCGTAATTCAGGATGAGGCGATGGCGCATGACATCAAAGGCGAGTTCCTGGATGTCTTCGGGTAATACATAATCGCGGCCCGCCAGCCAGGCATGGGCACGGGCGCAACGATCCAGTGTAATCGTGGCACGCGGGCTCGCACCGTACTGGATCCATTCAGCGAGGTCGGAACCGTAGACGCCCGGATTACGTGACGCCAGCACCAGCTGGATCAGATACTGCTGCAACTCATCGGACATGTGTGTGTCCAGCACCTCTTCGCGTGCGGCGAAGATAACGTCCTGTGACACGGGTGTATATGCGGCGGTGTTATGGGTGTAATTGCGACGCGCCTCGGCACGAGACAGGTCGAGGATTTGTTTTTCCTCTTCCGCTTTCGGATAGGTGATGCTTACGTGTAACAGGAAACGGTCCAGCTGTGCCTCCGGCAACGGGTAGGTACCCTCCTGCTCGATTGGGTTCTGCGTTGCCATAACCAGAAACAGTTCGGGTAACTTGTAAGTATCCTTGCCCACAGTTATCTGGCGTTCTGCCATTGCCTCCAACAGTGCAGACTGCACCTTGGCCGGGGCGCGATTGATTTCGTCTGCCAGCACGAGGTTATGAAACAAGGGCCCCTGCTGGAAATGGAAGGAGCCGTCCTGCGGACGGTAAATCTCGGTGCCGGTCAAATCGGCGGGCAACAGGTCAGGCGTGAACTGGATACGGTGAAAATCGCCGTGGATGCCTTCACCGAGCACCTTGATTGCACGTGTTTTTGCCAGTCCTGGCGCACCCTCGACCAGCAGGTGACCGTCAGCAAGCAGGGCCAGCAACAAGCGGTTGATCAGCACTTCCTGGCCGATAATCTGCTGGCGGATATAATCCTGAAGTTTATAAATTCCTGGTAATACTGACATCTGTCTATTCCTTAATCTGATTGATTCGAGAACCACTGACTGTAGATACCGGTACATCACGGACCTGTCTCGCCGGATCCGATGCGAGCCACGCTATAATATATGATTAAGCCAGAACCTGATAAGGTTCTTGTTGTCAGACGGGACAGGGCCAGCGCACCTTATGACCTGCAAACCGGGATAAAGTGCTTGACCGGACCTGTCGTCGTGTTAAAAAGGGCAATGATGACACCCGCGACACTGAATACGATACTAAATACCGCACCGATGATCATCCAGGGTGCCGGTAAACTTCTGCGCCTGATCCGCGAACGCGAAGACGAGACGACCGCAGAAAAGGAAAGTCTGCCAGTCACTGTCGAGGGCCTGAAACTACAGATTAAGCAAATAGAAAAGAGCCTGCACGAAAACTACCGCTCGGACGTGGAACAGATCCGGCTGATAGAACAGCTGGCCAAACAGAATGAATCGCTGGCAGAGACGCTGAAACAGACTGACCGGAAGATTACGGTATTGACGTATCTGTCGGTAACGGCGGTCTGTATTTCTGCCGTTGCGATAGTGATATTACTTACAGGCAGTTAGTCGAAAATAACCGGTAATTTGTTTGACTGGATCACAGGGAACCGCACATGCGTGCGGTTCCCTGGAATGCCGTCAGTTGATTTACAGGCTGGCCAGGATATGATCTGCGGAGCTGACCTTGAACTCGCCGGGGGCCTCGATATGCAGCTGGGTAACTACACCATTGTCGACAACCAGCGCAAACCGCTTGCCGCGCATACCCATACCAAAACCGGTTGCATCCAGTTCCAGACCAAGTGCACGGGCGTACTCGCCGTTACCATCCGACAATAACAGGACCTTGTCACCGGCATGACAGGACTCGCCCCAGGCGCCCATGACGAACACGTCATTGACGGCCATACAGGCTATCGTGTCGATACCTTTCTTGTTCAGGTCACCGGCATGGTCGATAAAACCGGGCAGGTGCTGCTTCGAACAGGTCGGGGTAAATGCACCCGGTACAGAGAACAGCACAACCTTCTTGCCGGTAAACAGTTCCTTCGCACTATACGCACCCGGACCGTCTGCCTTCATTATCTTGAATACGCCATCCGGCATCTTGTCGCCAATTTTTATAGTCACATCAATCTCCTTTTAAAGATTTACTTCAGGTTGTGGTTAAATCGGGGGACGCCCTGTCAGGGCTGACCCAGGCTGTTATCAAACAGCAAGTTCAGTGTGTATCTTATCCCAAAGCCGGTCGTATCGGTCGGGATATGTGCCAGTCCGCCCTTATTCCGGCTGCTGGACAGGTCGATATGGACCCAGTGCGTATCGTTTTTGACGAAACGTTGCAGGAAACGTGCGGCCAGAATGTGGTCGGCATTACCTTCAAGCGCACACTGTTTCACATCGGCGATATCACTCTTTAGTGCATCGTCATAATCCTCATCCAGCGGGAACGGCCACACGCGTTCACCGCTGTCCACACCGGCCTTGATCAATTTATGGATTGAATCTTGCTGGTTGGTAAAGACCCCACTGTAGGCCGTACCAACTGAATAAACACAGGCACCTGTCAACGTAGCATAATCAATCAACAGTGCGGGTTTCTGTTCGGTGGCATATACCAGCGTATCTGCCAGCACCATCCGGCCCTCGGCATCGGTATGGATGATTTCAATGGTGGTCCCGTCCGAGGCCGTCACCACATCATTTGGCTTGTAGGCCAGAGGTCCGATATGGTTCATCGCCAGTGCCATCCAGCAATCGACCTGAAAGTCCACCTTCAGCCGGGTCAGTGCGAGCAATATACCCAGCACAACCGCACTGCCCTGCATGTCTTCATGCATGCCATACATGAACTTGGCCGGTTTCAGATTGGTACCACCGGTGTCATAACAAATGCCCTTGCCGACCAGCGCGAGGCCGGACTTTGCAGCTGACTTTTTCGCCGGGGTATAACGCAGATGCACAATGCCTGCATCGGCAACCGGACTGCCCTGCGCGACCGCGAGGAACGCACCGGCCTTTTTCTGCTTCAGTGCAGCGATATTGTGGAACGTCAGTTTCCAGCCATGCTGTTTGGACAGTGTCCTGATAGTAGACAGATACTCGGTTGGGGTCAGCTGGTTCGGCGGCAGAATACTGAGATAACGGCACAAGCCATTACCCTCGGCCTCGGCTAGTGAGCGCCGGTATCCGTCTTTTTCTACATGACCGAATATGTCGAGTTGTTTGACCGGCTTTGCAGTGGCCGGTTTGCTCTTGAAGCTGGGCATGCCGACCGAGGCGGCGGCGGTGGCAGCGACGATCGCCTCGCCTATACGCTGGCGCTGCGATGCATTAAAGCCACTTACATCCACTGCAATGTGGCGGGATTTTGCACTTTTGTGCACAGCAACGAGCTTGCGGGCAAGTGTCAGCAATTCAAAACTGGGCAGATCAGGTTTGACACAGGCATAGGCAACCCGCGAACTGATCGAGTTCGGCAGGTCAGCTACATGGACCTCCGTCCCGGCCTTGATACCTTCAGACAGATCCAGTCGGGTGATCAACCGATCCAGATACGGGAACTGATCATTGCGTGCGCGTGTTGCGGGTGCTCGTTCAGGAAACAAAACTATCCAGTTTTTCAGTTTGTCGACCTGATCTGGTGCAGCCGCTTGCTGATTTTGTCGGATTTTGAAGTCGAATTTAATCATAACTAGTCGAGACCATATGGTTTTTTTTCTGGTAAAATGCCGGGTACGATAATATTAATTATCCGGACACGGTAGGTTAAATCCTGTTTGAATTACCGTTAAACTTGCGTTTAATACTACCATTTTTCCATCGACAATGGTGTAGACATGTCAGATAAAGATGAAGATGTAGATGTACAGGAGACCAGGGAATGGCTGGAGGCTCTTGACTCCGTATTGTCCCAAGATGGGGTAGAACGCGCACACTACCTGCTGGAACAACTGATTGCCCGGGCGCGCAAATCAGGTGCCTATCTCCCTTACTCGGCAAATACCGCCTATCTGAACACGATCCCGCCCTCAAAGCAGGAACCGTCCCATGGCGACCATGAGATGGAAAGACGCATCCGCTCGATTATCCGCTGGAATGCGCTGATGATGGTGGTCAAGGCCAATCGAATCAGCACGGAACTCGGCGGTCATATCGCCAGTTTCGCCTCGTCGGCAACTCTTTATGATGTCGGATTTAATCATTTCTTCAGGGCGCCGACCGCAAAACAGGGTGGCGACCTCATCTTTATCCAGGGCCATTCTGCGCCGGGAATATATTCCCGTGCCTATTTGTATGGACAACTGACCGATGAACATCTGACCAAATTCCGACAGGAAGTCGATGGCGGCGGACTTTCCTCGTATCCACACCCCTGGCTGATGCCGGACTTCTGGCAGTTCCCGACCGTGTCGATGGGACTCGGACCAATCATGGCGATTTATCAGGCGCGTTTTCTGCGTTATCTGGAAAACCGCGAACTGACCCCGCGCACGGATCGCAAGGTCTGGGCCTATATGGGCGACGGCGAGATGGACGAACCGGAATCACTCGGTGCCATCGGTATGGCCGCGCGTGAGAAACTCGATAACCTCGTGTTTGTCATCAACTGCAATCTGCAACGTCTGGACGGACCGGTACGCGGCAATGGCAAGATCATCCAGGAACTCGAAGGTGTGTTCCGGGGTGCCGGCTGGAATGTCATCAAGGTCATCTGGGGCTCGCATTGGGATGCCCTGTTTGCGAAAGACACGAAGGGTCTGTTGCTGAAGCGCATGGAAGAAGTGGTCGACGGTGAATACCAGACCTACAAGGCCAAGGACGGTGCATACATCCGCAAGCACTTCTTTGGTAAATATCCGGAACTGCTGGAGATGGTCTCGACGATGTCGGATGAAGAGATCTGGAACCTGAATCGTGGCGGCCATGACCCGCACAAGGTATTTGCAGCCTATGCGGCGGCCATGAAACACAAGGGCCAACCTACCGTTATCCTGGCAAAGACGGTCAAGGGTTACGGGATGGGCGCTGCCGGTGAAGGACAGAACATCACTCATAACCAGAAAAAAATGGCGGATGATGCGCTCAAGGCATTCCGTGACCGCTTTGATATCCCGATCCCGGATGACAAGATAAGCGAGGCACCCTTCTACAAACCGGCACAAGACAGCCCGGAGATGAAATACCTGAACGAGCGTAAGGAGGCCCTTGGCGGCTCCCTGTTCGTACGCTGGCCGCAAGGGGAATCACATACTGTTCCCGATCTCGACATACTGGGTAAATTGCTGTTAAGCACAGAAGGCAAGGAACTGTCGACCACGATGGCCTTCGTGAGGATTCTCAACATTCTGGTAAAGGACAAGGAGATTGGAAAATACATCGTCCCCATCATCCCGGATGAGGCAAGGACGTTTGGTATGGAAGGTATGTTCCGTCAGCTTGGTATCTACTCCTCGGTGGGCCAGTTGTACGATCCGGTAGACAGTGATCAGGTGATGTATTACAAGGAAGATATCAAGGGCCAGATCCTCGAAGAGGGCATCAATGAGGCCGGTTCATTCTGCTCCTGGATCGCGGCGGCCACCGCCTATAAATACCATGGCGTGCAGATGATCCCGTTCTATATCTATTACTCCATGTTTGGATTCCAGCGTATTGGTGATCTGGCCTGGGCGGCCGGAGACCTGCGTTCACGCGGCTTCCTGCTTGGCGGTACCGCCGGACGGACCACACTGGCCGGAGAAGGCCTGCAGCACCAGGATGGACACAGCCATCTGGCGGCCGCTACGATCCCGAACTGCGTTTCCTACGACCCGACCTTTGCCTATGAACTCGCCGTAATTATCCATAACGGTCTTGACCGCATGTATAACAAGAATGAGGACATATATTTCTACATCACCGTAATGAATGAAAACTATGATCACCCGGGCATGCCGGAAGGCGCTGCCGAGGGCATCGTCAAGGGTATGTATTTGTTCAAACAGGGTGGCAAGAAGAAGTTACGCGTACAGTTGCTCGGCTCCGGCACGATCTTCCGGGAGGTCATCGCGGCAGCAGACCTGTTGCGCGACGATTTTGATATCGACGCTGACCTGTGGAGTGTCCCCAGCTTTAACGAGTTGAGGCGCGACGGTCTGGATGTGTCGCGCTGGAACATGTTGCATCCTGAGAAGAAGCCCAGAATCAGCTATGTCGAGCAGTGCCTCAAGCACACAAGCGGCCCGATCATTGCGGCGACCGATTATATGAAGATCTACGCTGAACAGATTCGTACCTTCATCCAGGGCCGTCCCTATACCGTACTGGGCACCGACGGGTTCGGACGCAGTGATACCCGCCAGAAACTGCGTAAGCATTTTGAAGTGAATCGCTATTACATTGTAGTCGCCGCGCTGAAAACACTCGCGGATGACAAGCAGATCCCGGCGAGCAAGGTCAGTGAAGCAATCAAGAAGTACAAGCTTGATCCAGAGAAACCCAATCCGGTAACCGTCTGATGGCAAATGTAATCGAGGTAAAAGTCCCTGACATCGGTGACTTCAAGAATATTGAAGTAATCGAAATCCTTGTCAAGAAAGGTGACCAGATCAAGAAAGACGATCCGCTCATCAGCCTGGAAAGCGACAAGGCCACGATGGAGATACCGTCCAGCTTCGGTGGTACAGTTAACGAAATAAAACTTAAGGTCGGCGACAAGGTATCGGAAGGCGCGTTGATCCTGCTGCTTGAAGCCGCCGAGAATGCTGCCGCTGCACCGAAACCCACCGCAGAAAAACCGGCCACACCGGCGAAGGTGGAGCAAGCTGTCACTGCGCCAGCACCTGCGGCGGCACCGGTAGCGGCACAAGCCGCCATGATCAAGGAAATGGAGATCAAGGTACCGGATATCGGTGGCTACAAACAGGTGGAAGTGATTGATGTACTGATCAAGGTGGGTGATGTGGTCAATCTGGACGCGCCGCTGGTGTCACTGGAAAGTGAAAAGGCGACGATGGATATCCCCTCACCGCATGCCGGAACCATCAAAAAAATACTGGTAAAGTCCGGTGACAAGGTCTCCGAAGGTTCAACTCTCGCCATTATTGATGCTGTTAACGATGGCCCGGTTGCGTCGGCACCGGCAGCAACGAAGGCAGAGGCAGCAGCCCCGGTTGAGCCCAGACCGGTAGTCAGCAGTGCAAAACCGGAATCCATCACCAGCGTATCAACCAGAATCCACGAGAGTAATGATTACCGTGCCAATGGCCTGGCCCATGCCAGCCCGGCAATACGCAAATTTGCCCGCGAACTCGGTGTACATCTGGAACGCGTCAAAGGCAGTGGTCGCAAGGGACGCATCGTACGTGAAGACATAACCGCCTATACCCGTGCAGTCATGTCCGGCGAACAGAGCTCCGCTGGCGGTGGCAAGAACATGATGTCGATGTTCGAGATCCCGGCGGTCGACTTCTCGATGTTCGGCCCAATCGAGACCGTTGCGATGACCCGGTTGAACAAGTTGTCTGCCACCAACCTGCATCGCAGCTGGATCAATGTCCCGCATGTGACCCAGTTTGACGAGGCGGATATCACCAACATGGAGGCCTACCGCGCCTCCAAGAAGGCCGAGGCCGAGAAACACGGCACCAAACTGACCCCGCTCAGTTTCCTGATCAAGGCCGTTGTGGTTGCATTGAAAAAACACCCGCGCTTCAACTCGTCGCTCGCACCAAACGGTGAAGAGCTGATCATGAAGAAGTATTTCAATATCGGCGTCGCGGTCAATACCGAGCAGGGCCTGATGGTACCGGTGTTGAAAGACGCCGACAATAAAGGCATGTATGACCTGGCAAAGGAACTGGCCGCGCTTGCACAAAAGGCCAGGGACAAAAAACTGCCACCGGCCGATATGCAGGGTGGTTGCTTTACCATCTCCAGTCTCGGTCATATCAGCGGAACCGGATTCACGCCGATTGTGAATGCACCCGAAGTGGCGATACTCGGTGTGTCCAAGGCCTCGATGAAGCCGGTCTTTATCAACGGCAAATTTGAACCGAGGTTGATACTGCCGTTCTCGCTCTCGTATGACCATCGGGTCATTGACGGTGTGGCGGCGGCTGAATTTACCAAGACCCTGTCCGAGTCATTGTCCGATATACGTGAATTATTGCTGTAAACACTGACCCCGGGGTACACAGCCTGCGCTGTATACCCTGTTAACTCCTCGGCCCGATAACTGTTTATGCCCGTCAAACTGAATTACCAGATCTACGGTGAAGGCAAGCCATTTTACCTGCTGCACGGACTGTTCGGTTCGAATCGCAACTGGTTCAGCATCGCACGGCAACTGGCCGGTATCGGTCAGCTGGTCGCGGTCGACCTGCGCAATCATGGTGACAGCGGCCATGCAGTGACGATGGGCTATATAGAAATGGCCAATGATGTAGCGGAACTTGCGGCTTCACTAAACCACCACGCTATCAACCTGCTGGGGCACAGCATGGGTGGTAAGACGGCGATGACCGCAGCACTGTTATATCCCGAATTGCTGGACAAGCTGATCGTCGTTGATATTGCACCGGTCGTGTATAACCCCAAACATGATCAACTGATTACCGCGCTGGAGGCCCTGCCCGTTGCCCGCCTGAACAATCGTACAGAAGCTAGCGATCTGCTGGCGCAGGACATCAAGGATCCCATCCTCCGCCAGTTTCTGCTGCAAAACCTGGTCAGGAACGAGCAGTCCGGCTTCCGCTGGCGGATCAATCTGGATGCAATTCACAGCAACTATGAAAAGCTGCGTTCGTTTCCGCCAGAGCTGATCAACAAGCAGTTTGGCGGGGCGGGCCTGTTTCTGACAGGCAGTCAGTCAAAATATGTCCTGCCTGAACATCATGACGCCATCGCCACCCATTTTCCCGAGGCTAAAATCGTCAGCATCGACGGGGCCGGGCACTGGGTGCATGCGGACAAGCCGGATGTACTGGCTTCAGAGGTCCGTCGGTTCCTGATGGCTGACTAAAATAACAGTGCCCCCGGAAATATCCCGGGGCAGACCCTCACTGCGGGTCGATCCGCCCTCTGTCCGACCAGGATAGCTGACCCCAGACCTCACATTCCGCGTTTATCTTTGGACTTCCCTGCATTACAATTAGGCGCTTTTCCCGCGCAGAATAAGGGAACCCTGGGACAGATCAGCACTTCGGGTCTGTGCCCTCACATTTACTGATAAAGACGACTATTTATGGCCAAGCAAAAAATCAAGAAGATTGTACTCGCCTACTCCGGCGGACTAGACACCTCGGTTATCCTCAAATGGCTGGTGGAACAATACGACTGTGAAGTCGTGACCTTCACCGCCGACATCGGCCAGGGCGAGGAACTCACACCGGCCCGGGAAAAGGCGAAGAAGATGGGCGTAAAGCAGATCTTTATCGAAGACCTGCAGGAAGAATTTGTACGTGACTTTGTATTCCCGATGTTTCGGGCCAATGCGCAGTACGAAGGTGAATACCTGCTTGGCACCTCGATTGCTCGACCGCTAATTGCCAAGCGACTGGTCGAGATTGCAATCAAGACTGGTGCGGATGCTATCTCGCACGGAGCGACTGGCAAGGGCAACGATCAGGTCCGCTTTGAACTCGGCGCCTATGCACTCAATCCGGACATCAAGATTATTGCCCCCTGGCGTGAATGGGACCTGACCTCGCGCGATACGCTGCTGGCCTATGCCGACCGGCACGATATCCCTATCGAGGCAAAGCGCAAGAAAGGTTCACCCTATTCGATGGATGCGAACCTGCTGCATATCTCCTATGAGGGCGGCGAACTGGAAGACCCGTGGTTTGAGCCGGAGGAGTCGATGTGGCGCCGGACGGTGCCATTAAAAAAGGCGCCGAATCAGCCTGAGTATATCGAGATTACATTCAAACAGGGCGATCCTGTCGCACTGAATGGCAAGACGCTGAAACCAGCAAAAATGCTGGTGGCATTAAACACCCTCGGTGGCAAACACGGTATCGGCCGCGCGGATCTCGTTGAAAACCGTTATGTCGGCATGAAGTCGCGCGGTTGTTACGAGACACCCGGTGGCACGATTCTGTTGAAGGCGCACCGTGCGATTGAATCACTGACACTCGACCGTGAAACCGCCCATCTGAAAGACGAGCTAATGCCGCGTTATGCCAGCATGATCTACAACGGTTACTGGTTCAGCCCGGAACGTCAGGCGTTGCAGACACTGATTGATACAACCCAGCAGAATGTAAACGGTATCGTCAGGATGAAACTGTGGAAAGGCAGTGTGTTTGTGACCGGCAGGAAATCCGCCACCAACGACCTTTTCGACAAGACCATCGCCACCTTTGAAGATGACGCCGGTGCGTACAACCAGAAAGATGCGGAAGGCTTTATCAAGCTGAACGCGTTGCGATTGCGTATCCTGAACCGCAAGAAGAACAAGTAGCTTATCATTCTCATCCGGTTTCCGGGATTCGGGGTCAGGTCTTGAAATGTGATTTTGAGAGAAGGTTGTCTAGCGGGCCTGTACCTTGCGTATCTTTTGCATGAACTGGCGGAAATCAACCGGCTTGGTCAGGCAGGGTGAAATCATGCCATGGTCCCTGAATTCCTGTTCATAGCTCGACAGATGCGGTGGAAACAACACCAGTGCAGGTAGTCGCGACCAGTAGAGGTTCCGCGCTGTTCGACGCAACAGCTGTTTTGCATCATCCAAATCGCTATCGTCAGGGATATCCAGTACCACGAAGGATATAAGCTCTTCACGCCTGAGCAACTCACTCGCACTCTCCGGATCCGGGGAATGAAACATCCGGTATCCCTCGGACTGTAAACCCTGACCAATCTGGTTGGCCAGCCCGCTATGTTGGCTGATTAACAACACACTGGGTTCCGAACCAAGGGCATAAATAAAGTTGTCCAGATCATCTAGTTGCATATGCGTTTCGTTATGGGCAGCCCCATCATCGCATAGGCGTCCATCACCGTTGTTTCACCCGAGATAATGCGTCTGCTGGCGGATACCGCCATCGATTGCAGACCACCCTCGCGCAAAGGTTGCAGTGCAGACAGACTGGTTGTCCGGAGTGAAATGGCCTCACGCAAGAGTGGGTTCACTTCCAGTATATCAACAACGGGAAGACGGCCGCGAAAACCCGAATGACCACACTCATTGCAACCAAGCGGGCGGTGTGCCGGATAATGACGTGTGATCCGGTAAAACAACGGCTCATCTTCAGTGTACGGTTCACTTACTTCTGTCTTGCATTTTGCACATAACATCCGGCACAGGCGTTGTGAGACCAAGCCCACCAGCGCATCGGCCAGGATCGATGGCTAGATACCTAACCCGAGCAAACGGGGTATGGTAGACAGGGAATCATTGGCATGCAGTGTCGACAGCACCAGATGCCCGGTCAAGGCGGCCTGGGTCGCAATTTCGGCGGTCTCCTGATCACGGATCTCACCTATCAGGATGATATCGGGATCCTGACGCAGTATCGAACACAGGGCAGCAGTACCACAGTTTCTGCCGGTATCTCCTCCTGCAGATTAGACACGTCCATTCCGAATACCGGGGCTACAATTCTTGCCAGTTCGATCGTATCTATGCCCAGAATTCTGGCGAATGCCTGCCAGGCCTGCGCATAAGTTCTATCAAACTGCACATCGCGAACGTCTGTCCGATCAGGGTATGCCTGGATCAGCGCACGCCTCAAGATATCAATATAGCGCTTTTCCATCAGTGATGGATCACATCCGGATGTAATTTGTTCAACGGAATTGACAGCCCGGTCTCGGTCACGATTCTGGCATGGTGACGACGCAGCTGCCGCGGTTCACGCACACCACAGGAATGGGCAATGATACCGACCTCTTTCACCATGTTTTTCTGGTAATACATCACGCGCACGGCCTTGTCCTCTGGATTCAGGCCTTTTTGCAGGTCAAGGTCGTGTGTGGTTATACCGGTCGGACAGGTGTTCTTGTTACATTGCAGTGCCTGGATACAACCGAGTGCGAACATAAAACCACGGGCAGAGTTGATAAAATCAGCACCGACACATAATGCCCAGGCCACATTCGTCGGGGTAATGAGTTTACCTGACGCAATCACCTTGACCCGCTCACGCAGGCCGTACTCACACAGTTTGTCGACCAGCAAAGGCAGGCTCTCACGTAGCGGTAGCCCGACGCCATCGATCAATGGCATCGGTGCCGCACCGGTGCCGCCGTCAGCACTGTCGACCGTAAAAAAGTCCGGCGCTGATTCTATGCCGCGCGAGTTGATCTCCTCAAACAGATTGTCCAGCCATCCAACTGCGCCAAGTACTGCCTTGATTCCTACCGGCTTGCCGGTAATGCGACGGATGTGCTCAATCTGGTCGAGCAGTTCCGAGTTCGATTCAATGTCCAGATGACGGTTCGGACTGATGGAATCATGTCCCACCGGTATGCCACGTATGTTGGCAATCTCCGGCGTGACCTTGCCACCCGGTAATATGCCACCCTTGCCCGGTTTGGCACCCTGGCTCAGTTTAATCTCGATCATCCTGACCTGTTTATGTCCGGCTACCTCCTGCAACTTTTGTTCGCTCAGATTACCCTCGGCATCACGCACGCCATATTTTGCTGTCCCGATCTGGAAGATAATGTCAGCACCTCCTTCCAGATGATAGGGAGACATTCCACCCTCTCCGGTGTTCAACCAGCATCCCGCCATACGCGCCCCGTTCGACAGCGCCAGCACGGCAGGTTTTGATATCGCCCCGAAACTCATGCCAGAGATATTGAAGAACGACGATGTTGTATAGGGTGTTCTGCAATAGGGCCCGACCGTCACCGGTCCTGGTTCAACTGCATCTTCATCCAGTGTCGGGAACGGACAATTGACAAACATTATCGTGCCGGGCGGGCGCAGATCCCGCGTCGATCCGAATGCAACCGTATTATCGAGGTTCTTCGCCGCACGATAACACCAGGAACGCTGGGCCCGGTTAAACGGCAACTCCTCGCGATCCATCGCGAAGAAATACTGGCGAAAAAACTCTCCCAGATGTTCAAACAGATAACGGAAATGGCCGATGACCGGATAGTTTCTCAGGATCGCATGACGGGTCTGACGGACGTCATGGATATAAATAACAACGACCCCGAGTACAGCCAGTCCGATTAAAAATATGAAACAGACCGCCAGTATTTCGACTGCATTAAACAGAAACGCATCCGGTCCGGTCAAGCTCATGGACATACCCTCCCCCAAACTCAGTTATACAGATGGTTAGCGTCGTTTATTATTTAACTGCTTGTTGACAGTAATACTACATCTTTAGTGTACCGGGAATAATATCCCGTGAATGTAACATTTGCAGGATTTCTTCTCCGCCACGGACGACCACATCCTGTTATGTATGCTGCAACCCGGTGGCAGATTTTAGGAATAATGTGTGTCCGGACAGCTTGATGCAAGTCAACGCTTGCAGAAGAAGCTAAACCTGACCTTTTGGCCGCATATGCGGGAACAGGATGACATCGCGGATCGACGGCGAGTCGGTCAGCAACATAACCAGTCGATCGATACCAATACCCTCGCCGGCGGCCGGTGGCATACCGTATTCGAGCGCGGTGATGTAATCCTCGTCGTAATGCATAGCCTCCTGATCACCGGCATCCTTGTCCTGCGCCTGCTTGCGGAACCGTGCGGCCTGATCATCCGGATCATTCAGCTCGGAGAAACCGTTGGCGATCTCGCGTCCGCCGATAAAGAACTCAAACCGGTCGGTCACCGACGGGTCCGCATCATTACAACGTGCCAATGGTGAGACCTCGGTCGGGTACGCGGTGATGAACGTTGGTTCCATCAATTTCGTCTCGACGGTTTTCTCGAAGATTTCTATCTGTACCTTGCCCAGACCGTATTTAGGTTCAATGTGAATCTTCAGTTTTTCTGCCAGTGCGCGGGCCGACGCCAGATCCGACAGCTCGACCCGGGTCATCTCCGGATTAAAATGGAGGATGGCCTCAATAACGGTCATGCGTCGGAACGGTTGTGACACATCGTAAGTGTGACCCTGCGAGGTAACAGAGGTTGTGCCTGTCAGATCGATAACCAGTTTGCGCAACATGTCCTCGGACAGGTCAATCAGGTCATTGTAATCAGCATAGGCCTGGTAAAACTCCAGCATGCTGAATTCAGGGTTATGGCGCGGGGACAGTCCCTCGTTACGGAAGCTGCGGTTGATCTCGAATACCTTCTCCATCCCGCCGACCAGCAGCCGCTTCAGATACAACTCCGGCGCGATACGCAGGTACAGTTCCATATCCAGTGCATTATGATGTGTCTTGAACGGCCGGGCCGTTGCGCCACCGGGGACCGGGTGCATCATCGGGGTCTCCACCTCGACAAACCCGCAACGACCCAGATAATCACGGATAAAGTTGATCACCCGGGTGCGGACGGCAAACACTCGCCGCGTCTGTTCGTTGGTCAGCAGATCCAGATAACGCTGGCGGTAGCGGGTCTCCAGATCCGTCAGGCCGTGGAATTTTTCGGGTAATGGCCGCAGTGACTTCGTCAGCAAACGAATGGAATCGACATGCAGTGATAACTCACCGGTTTTGGTAATAAAAAGATAACCTTCTGCGCCGATAATATCGCCGAGGTCATACTGTTTGAATTCTTCGTAGGCCTGTTCGGATACGGCATCCTTTTTCACAAACAGCTGGAGGCGGCCGGACATATCCTGCAAATCAGCAAAAGAGGCCTTGCCCATAACCCGTCGGCTCATCATGCGGCCAGCCAGTTTTACCTGGATACGTTTCTGTTCCAGTTCGTCCTTGTCGATACTGTCATACTGCTTGTGCAGATCAGCCGCGAGCGAGTCACGTTTAAAATCATTCGGATAGGCAATGCCGGTATCACGCAAACGCTGGAGATGGCCGCGACGCTGGGCAATCAGATCTTCTTCGGTACTGTGATTTTCGTCTGTCATGATTTGTTATTTCACCGATAGCATCATTGTCGTTTATTGTCGCTTAGTCACTCATGTCATTCTGGCGAACGCCAGAATCCAGTAAGATAATGTTCCACCTGCAGGCGGATCTTATGCTACTGGATAAGGGACTACACCCGGCATGACGACTTTAGCCTGTATTATAATATGTAGAATTATACCACCCTGGTTAAATACCCGCCTTCAGACTCGCTTCCATGAACTTGTCGAGATTACCGTCGAGCACGGACTGGGTATTGGTGATTTCGACACCGGTACGCAGGTCCTTGATACGGGACTGATCGAGCACATAGGAGCGGATTTGGCTGCCCCAGCCGATGTCCGACTTGGTTTCTTCCAGTTTCTGCTGCTCTGCCATCCGCTTCTGCATTTCCATTTCATACAATTTCGCACGTAACTGCTTGTGCGCACTGTCGCGGTTCTTGTGCTGTGAACGGTCAGACTGGCACTGCACGACGATACCGCTGGGAATATGCGTAATCCGAATGGCTGAATCGGTCTTGTTCACGTGTTGTCCACCCGCACCACTGGCACGGTAGGTATCAATCCGCAGGTCAGCCGGATTGATGTCAATATCGATATCGTCATCAATTTCCGGTGCAACAAAGACCGAGGCAAACGAGGTATGGCGCCGGTTGCCGGAGTCAAACGGTGACTTGCGTACCAGACGGTGTACACCAGTCTCGGTCCTGAGCCAGCCATAGGCGTAATCGCCAGTATATTTGATTGTTGCGCTCTTGATCCCGGCAACATCACCGGGGGAGACTTCTACCAGTTCAATGCCAAACCCGTGCGCCTCACCCCAGCGGGTGAACATGCGCAACATCATCTCCGCCCAGTCCTGTGCCTCGGTACCACCGGATCCGGCCTGGATGTCGAGAAACGCATTACTCTGGTCCATCTCGCCGGAGAACATGCGGCGGAATTCAAGCTCTTCGAGTTTTTTCTGCAACTGATCCAGATCACGGTCCACTTCAGCGACGGTATCCGGATCGTTCTCTTCCCTCGCCATGGCCAACAGTTCTTCTGCCTCATCGATGCCAGAGGTCAGTGTGGTGATGGTCCTGACAATATTTTCGAGGGCAGCACGTTCCTTGCCCAGAGCCTGCGCACGTTCCGGGACATCCCAGACGTTCGGCAGCTCAAGTTCGCGGGTGACTTCTACCAGTCTTTCAGATTTGAGATCGTATTCAAAGATACCCCCTAAGGGATTCGGTCCTTCCCTTGATATCCTTGATGTGCGCGATGACTGAGGTAATTTCCATGTTAAATTTCCAGTGACAGAATAATGTGTGGAATTCTACTACAAGGCGGGATCGTGATACAGGATTAGATCAGGTCCCTTCCTCCACGATGACAGGTTCAAGATATTCGACGATCAGCTGCGGTGTGCGTCGGCCCATGTATTCGTTGATATCGAGCCGGAAGACCGCATTAATCTGAGAGGTGCCTTTTGGCCAGGAACGATTGGTCGTATTGAACGCAATCGCCTCAATATCGCGACCGCCTCCAACAGCACGGACCTTCAGCTTCAGATGGTTCTCACCGACGATTTTCTTGTCCACTATTTCGAAACAGCCGTCAAAAACCGGCTCGGGGAAACCCTGCCCCCAGGGACCGGCATTGCGGATCAACTCGGCCACCTCCATCGTGAACTCCTCGCGCCCAAGCTCACCATCGGAATGGATATCCGCATCCACACCATTTTCCAGCATCAGCTTGCACACCAGTACATCAAACATACGCGAAAACTCTGGATAGGCCTGTTCGGGTATGGTCAGACCAGCCGCCATCGCATGGCCGCCAAAGGTCACGATCAGGTCGGGTTGCTCGGTGGCAATCCTGTCGATCACATCGCGGATATGGATGCCGCTGATCGAGCGTGCCGAGCCCTTGAACAGGCCTTCTTCATCGCGGGCAAAGGCAATGACCGGCCGCTGCAACCGGTCCTTGATCTTCGAGGCAAGTATGCCTATCACGCCCTGATGCCAGTCGGACTTGTACAGACACAAGCCAGACGGCAGTGGCTGATCGTTTGCAATATGCATACGTGTCACTTCCTGCATCGCCTGTTGCTGCATTTCATCCTGGATGTCTTTGCGCTGGCGATTCAACTCGTCCAGCTGTTTTGCCATCGCATTACTTGCATCAATATTGTTGCTGATAAGACATTCAATCCCGAGGCTCATATCGGTCAGGCGACCTGCGGCATTCAGACGCGGGCCGGCGACAAACCCGATATCACCGGCACAGATATTTTTAAGGTCCTTTCCTGCCACATCAAACAGGGCACGCACACCCGGCAGACAACGTCCACTGCGGATCAGGGCGAGGCCATAAGCGACCATAATACGATTGTTATGATCGAGCGGGACCACATCGGCGACTGTACCCAGCGCCACCAGATCCATCAAGCCTGCCAGATTAGGATCGGGCAGATCGCGTTTGCCAAACCAGTCCCGCTTGCGCAACTCGGCCCGCACGGCCGCGAGCACATAAAACATCACCCCGACACCGGCGATACATTTGCTCGGGAAGCCGTCTCCCGGCAGGTTCGGATTGACAATCGCGTTTGCCTCCGGCAACACCCTGCCCGGCAGATGGTGGTCGGTAATGATTACCTCAATACCATTGGCACGCGCCAGCGCCACACCGTCGATACTGGAAATGCCGTTGTCTACCGTGACGATGGCATCCGGATTCAGATCCAGCGCGAGCTCAACCACACCGGTACCCAGGCCATAACCGTGTTTAAACCGGTCCGGCACCAGATATTCAACACGGGCCGCGCCCATGCCCAGCAAGCCTCGAATGGCGAGTGCGCAGGCTGTGGCGCCGTCAGCATCATAGTCGGAAACAATCAGGATGTATTTTTGCTGCTCGATCAGATCGGCCAGCAGACCGGCGGCCAGGTCTATATTCAGCAGGCCTTCATACGAACACAGTCGGTTCAGTCCATACTCCAGCTCGGCGACTGAACCCACACGGCGGGTGGCGTAGATACGGCGCAGTACCGGATGGAGATGGTCAGGCCAGTTGACAACAGAGCTGCCAGTACGCCGACGGATGATACGCCCGGGACCGTTCATGCGTTGCGATAGTCCCCTATCGGCACAGGCCGACGCCAGAACTGTTTCAGACCGAGCCAACCCGTGTTAAAACTATGGCCTTCAGTAAGAATAGTCAGCCGGTTTATCCTGCGCTTGCGCAAAAGATCCAGCGCCGGGCGGAACCACGCATTCTCAAGCGACTCCAGCGCCTGATGCCATAACATCAGGTTCTGGTACTGGGCCGGGGTCTGACTATGCTGCAACACGACCAACGCATTGTCTTCGGCGGCACAGGTATCGATCACCGTGTCCAGGTCCGCAGTCGCTGGATACCAGGGGCTACCCGTCATTGTCGCCATACCGCGTACAACTAGATCATCAGTAAATACCACGGTCCAGTCCCCGCTAAAGTTATCCGGTAAATCACCCAGTCCCCAGAACCACACACTGTTGACCGGCAATTCGCCACGACTCTCACGCAACTGATTCAGATCACACGCATATAACTGCATCTGGATCTCGTTCATTACGGCATGAAACTTCCGCGCATCGACACCTTGCGGTAACAGGCGGCGTATATCCTTGCCCACAACCAGCGGCAGTTCGGTTGTCGTCAGGTCAGGCACCTCGTCCATGCGGATATACCACCGATCTTCCGTGGGGACCTCCAGCGTCCAGCCATAATGCGACAGGACCTTGTTCACCTCGGAGGCAATCGCGAGCGCATCGTGTCTGCTGAGTCCGAGAACAAATGAATCCATCAATACCAGACCGTCACGTTCCGGGCGCAGATGTACAGGATCCGCGCGCATCCAGCTACCCTGCGGCGGTTCATTATCATCCGTCAGACGCGTCAGCACCGCAACCGGGACATCACGCGCAGGGTCAAGCGCAAAATCGGTCAGCCCAAACAGTGCACGGTACAAAGAGGGAGACAAATCAGTTTTATGGTCGGAGCGCGCGAGCAGCATTTCCAACGCGTCAAGTTTCGGGGCAACGTCTTCCCTGTATTTCGTGTCCGGGCCAAACAATCCGGGGATCAACAAGGTCAGATTTCGCATGGCGGAAATTTACCCTAACCGGTTACGAATGACTAATTAATATTCCCGAGTATCGCCTTCTTCACCTGCTCCAGATCGGCCTCGACCCGGATGACCGGTGAGGTGCTTTGCTTGATCGCCGTATCAGGGTCTTTCAGTCCATGCCCGGTCAATGTACACACGATCAGACTGCCTTCCAGGATCTTGCCTGAGCTAATGTCTTTCATTGCACCGGCAAGTGACACGGCAGAGGCCGGCTCACAAAAAATGCCTTCCCGTTCTGACAGTAATTTTTGTGCCGCCAGGATATCTGCATCGGAAAACTCATCAAACCAGCCTTTGGAATCGCGCTGTGCGGTCCAGGCCTGTTCCCAGGACTGCGGATTACCGATACGGATCGCGGTCGCCACCGTCTCGGGATTGTTGATGGGATGACCTCGCAGGAAGGGCGCAGCCCCACTGGCCTGATAGCCACACATGACCGGGGTCTTGTCGACGACCTTGTCCCGGTTGTAGCTACCCTGCTGTTTCTGGAATGAGTCAGCAAACACCGGTATGCCTGCGTATTCGCAATAGCCGAGCCAGTGTGCGGTGATATTGCCTGCGTTACCCACTGGTAGACAGTGGTAATCGGGGGCACGTCCTAGTGCGTCGATGATCTCGAAGGCTATGGTCTTCTGCCCGTGGATACGATAGGGATTGATCGAGTTGACGATCGTGACCGGGGCGGCGTCACCCACTTCCTTGACCAGACGCATACCGTCATCAAAATTACCCAGGATCTGGATCACCACTGAACCCTTGATCATCGCCTGCGCCAGTTTACCCTGCGCAATCTTGCCGTCCGGGATCAGCACAAAACATTTGATACCGGCCCGGCTGGCATACGCGGCGGCGGCCGCCGAGGTATTACCGGTCGAGGCACAGATGATCGCACGTGAGCCCTCATTGACCGCCTGGGTAACCGCCATCGTCATGCCACGGTCCTTGAACGAACCGGTCGGATTTAGCCCTTCAAACTTCACATAGATCTGTACATCCTTGCCGAGCAGTCTCGGGATGTTGACCAGCGGGATCAGCGGCGTATTGCCTTCATGCAGTGTGACGATGCAGGTATTGTCGTTGACCGGCAGACGGCTGCGGTAATGGTCGATCAGGCCTTTGTAAAATGTAGTCATTTATATCCTTACTCGTCGCTCTGGTTCATTGAACTATCCCCGTCATACTGGCGAACGCCAGTATCCAGTGCGTAAAACGGCTGCCCTTCGGGTAGACTTCATTCGACTGGATTCCCGCCTTCGCGGGAATGACGAAAGAATATGTCGTTACGCCAGTCCTTCCACACGGATACGCCTGACCTTGCCGCTGACAGAGTCGAGCGCCTCGATCTTGCGTATCGCCTCGTTCATGTTTTTTTCAATCACCTTCTGTGTCAACAGGATGACCGGCACGTAGGTCGCGTCGTCATCCGGTTCCTTCTGGATAATCGCCTCAATACTGATCTGCTGATCACCGAGGATAGTGGTGATTTCCGATAACACGCCCGGTTTGTCGACTGCATTGATACGCAGGTAATAACCTGTCTGTACCTCATCCATCGGCAGGATGGCGATGTTCGACATTGATTTCGGCTGGAAGGCCAGATGGGGCACACGGTTTCCCGGATCTGTTGTCAGCGCACGTACAACATCAATAATATCGGCAATGACCGCCGAGGCAGTCGGTTCAGCACCGGCACCGGCACCGTAATACAGCGTCGGTCCCACGGCATCACCCTTGACCAGTACCGCATTCATTACACCATCGACATTCGCAATCAGACGGTTTTCCGGGATCAACGTCGGGTGCACGCGCAACTCGATCCCGTTACTGGTCTTGCGGGTAATGCCCAGTAATTTGATGTTATAACCGAGCTCGCCTGCATAGGACACGTCCTGTCGTTCAATTGCGGTTATGCCTTCCTTGTATGCCTTGTCAAACTGCAACGGTATTCCAAAGGCGATGGATGCCAGTATGGTCAGCTTGTGCGCGGCATCAACACCTTCAATATCAAATGTTGGATCAGCCTCGGCATAACCGCGGGCCTGCGCTTCCTTTAGCACATCATCAAAGTCACGACCCTTTTCCTTCATCTCAGTCAGGATAAAGTTGCTGGTACCGTTGATGATACCGGCGGCCCATTCAATCTGGTTGGCCGCCAGGCCTTCGCGCAGTGCCTTGATAATTGGAATACCACCGGCCACGGCTGCTTCAAAAGCAACGGTCACGCCTTTTTTCTGGGCAGCAGCAAAGATCTCGTTGCCATGCGTTGCGATCAGCGCCTTGTTGGCGGTGACCACATGTTTACCGTTTTCAATCGCCTTCAACACCAGCTCCAGTGCCGGCTTGTATCCACCTATCAGTTCAACCACGATCTCGACCGACGGGTCATTTACCACCGCAAATGCGTCGTCGGTAATGCGTGAAATCTGGTCGAGGCCTTTCAGCCCACGGTTGTAGTCCTTCGCCGCGGCATGACTGATGACGATGTCACGTCCGGCACGACGTGCGATTTCCTCGGCATTGCGGGTCAGGACACTGAGGGTACCGCCACCGACGGTGCCAAGGCCTAATAATCCGATTTTTACTGGTTCCATTTATTTCGTTACTCGTTAGCTGTGTGTATAACCCTGCGTCATGCTAACGTACGCCAGCATGACAATAATATCCTGTATCAATTCTTATCCCTTCTTGATCATCGCCCGGATGCCGCGGACAGCCTGCCGGGTGCGGTGTTCGTTTTCAATCAATCCGAAGCGCACGTGCTTGTCTCCGTATTCGCCAAAGCCAATACCGGGAGAAACGGCCACCTTGGCCTGTAGCAGCAACTGCTTGGAAAATTCGAGCGAGCCCATATGCACAAACGGCTCCGGTATTGGCGCCCATACAAACATCGTGCCCTGTGGCTTTTCTACCTTCCAGCCGGCCGCAGTCAGACCATCACACAGAACATCACGCCGGTTCTGGTAGGTCATCCTGATTTCTTCGACACAATCCTGCGGGCCTTCCAGTGCGAGGATGGCCGCCACCTGTACCGGGGTGAACATGCCGTAATCAAGATACGATTTCAGTTTGGCCAGCGCCTTCACCAGTATCGGGTTGCCGACCATGAAGCCAACACGCCAACCGGGCATATTGTAGGTCTTCGACAGCGTATAAAATTCTACCGCGACGTCCTTTGCCCCGGGAACCTGCAAGATCGACGGGGCCACGTAACCGTCAAACACGATCTCCGCATAGGCGAGATCCTGCACTATCCAGATCTGGTGCTCACGGGCAAAATCAATAATCCGCTCGAAGAAGGATAGTTCAACACACTGGGTGGTCGGATTACTCGGGAAATTCAGTAGCAATAATTTCGGCTTCGGCCAGCTGTTGCGGACAGCATTCTCAAGCTCCTCGAAGAAGTCCACATCCGGTCCTATCGGCACATGACGAACATCGGCGCCGGCGAGAATAAATCCATAAGGATGGATCGGGTAGGACGGATTTGGTACAAGCACTGCATCACCGCGATCAACTATCGCCATCGCCAGATGGGCGAGGCCTTCTTTTGATCCCAGCGTCACAATCGCCTCGGAATCCGGGTCGAGGTCCACGTCATATTTTGACTTGTACCAGTTGCAGATGGCACGACGCAGACGCGGGATACCGCGCGAGACGGAATAGCGGTGCACATCGTCACGTTGTGCGACCTCAATCAGCTTGTCGACGACGTGTTTTGGGGCCGGCTGATCAGGATTGCCCATCCCGAAATCAATAATGTCCTCGCCATGATGGCGTTCCTGCATCTTCAGTTCGTTAACGATACTGAATACATAGGGTGGCAGCCGCGAGATCCTGGGGAAATCTTCGTTCATAGTGTCCGTATAATAATATGTGTCGCAAAAAATGACAGGAAGTATAAGGGAATCTGGCCAAACTGGACAGGGGTTATACCCACCACAACCGGCCTGATTCGGCGGTATTGTCCGCGATTTTGCCGTTTAACCAACATCCACCACGTATTACGAATCGCGGGATGGGTCCATGGCATTACCCCGGAATTCGCTGCGCGGCCTGCGGGCTACGGGTATACTGGTGATATGACTCGCGTTGCCGCAATCCAAATGGTATCCACTGCCAATCTGTCAGAAAATCTGGCCTCGGCCGCCCGTTTGATTGAACAGGCCGCCGCCACGGGGGCGGAACTCGCTGTATTGCCCGAATATTTTCCGATTATCAGTGACAATGAGCGTGACAAGTTCGCCTGTCGCGAGACGTATGGCAGTGGACCTGTACAGGATTTTCTCGCGGCGGCAGCGAGCAGGCACAGGATCTGGCTGATGGCAGGCAGTATCCCGCTCGACAGTGGGGATCCGGCCCGTGTCTACAATAGTTGTCTGTTATACAATCCGGACGGCAAGGTTGTTGCGCGTTATGAAAAGATCCACCTGTTTGATGTACAGGTAGATTCCGGCAAGGAGGCCTATAATGAATCAAACACCATTGCTGCCGGTAGCGAGGTGGTGGTCGCCGAGACCCCGTTTGCACGTATCGGCATGTCTATCTGTTATGATCTGCGCTTCCCGGAACTGTATCGCCGCATGCTGGATCGGGACATCAGCATAATCACCGTCCCGTCCGCATTTACCTGGACGACCGGTCAACGCCACTGGGAACTGTTGCTCCGCGCCAGGGCGGTTGAAAACCTGTGTTATGTTATTGCCGCAAACCAGGGTGGCCAGAATACGGCCCGCCGCGCCACCTGGGGCCACAGCATGATCATAGACCCGTGGGGTGACATACTGGCAACGGTCGAACAGGGTCCCGGCGTGGCCTGCGCTGATCTGGATCTCGACAAATTACACAGCCTGCGGAAATCATTCCCGGCACTACAACACAGGAAACTATAGATTACCTATGAATCAGTATCTGCAAATAGCTCAGCAACACCTGTTGACCCCGGTCGGTCTGGAAATCGCAGACCTGCAAAAAATACTCGGACAATTATCGATACACAGCATCGATCAGGCCGACCTGTATTTTGAATCGACCCGTTCGGAATCCTGGGCGCTGGAAGAAGGGATCATCAAGGAGGCCTCGCATAATATTGAACAAGGTGTGGGTGTACGTGCTATCAGCGGCGAGAAGACCGGCTTTGCCTATTCCGACGAGATTGTCCTGCCAGCACTGACCAGCGCGGCAAAGGCCGCCCGCGCGATTGCCGGCAGCGGTAACAGTGTTGTGGTACGTGCGTGGCAGCCGCAACAGGGTGTTGCCTTGTATCGCGCAGATGATCCCATTGATTCGATCAGCGCGGATGAAAAGGTTGCGCTGCTGAAAAAGGTCGATGTGATGGCACGCGCAAAGGACGCGCGTGTCCAGCAGGTCATCGTCTCGCTGAGCGGAGAATTTACCACCGTACTGATTGCCGCTATCGACGGTACGTTTGCAGCCGATGTACGTCCCCTGGTCAGATTGAATGTCAGTGTGATCGTTGAACAAAACGGCAAACGTGAACGTGGCAGTTCCGGCGGTGGTGGTCGTTTTGGTTATGACCATTTCCTGAACGATGAACTGTTGACGTCGTATGTTGATGAGGCCGTCACCCAGGCGGTCATCAATCTGGATGCCATCGCCGCACCGGCTGGCAGTACCACGGTGGTACTTGGCCCGGGCTGGCCGGGCATCCTGTTGCATGAGGCCATCGGCCATGGCCTCGAAGGCGATTTTAACCGTAAGGGCACCTCTGCGTTCTCCGGACGCCTCGGCGAACGTATCGCAACCGAACATATAACCGTGGTCGACGACGGCACCCTGCCCGGTCGGCGCGGCTCACTGTCGATTGATGACGAAGGCACTCCTACCAACTGCACCACACTTATCGAAAACGGCATCCTCAAAAACTACATCCAAGACAAACACAATGCCCGGCTGATGGGCATGGCCGCGACGGGTAACGGTCGACGCGAATCCTATTCACACCTGCCCATGCCGCGTATGACTAATACCTACATGCTCGCCGGCAAGATGGACCCGAACGAGATCATCGCCTCGGTTGAGAAAGGGATCTACGCCACCCAGTTTGGTGGTGGACAGGTTGATATCACCAATGGCAAGTTTGTGTTCAGCGCAAGTTCGGCCTGGCTGATTGAAAATGGCAAGATCACCGCACCGATACGCGGCGCCACGCTGATTGGTAACGGCCCTGACGTACTCACACGTGTGTCCATGGTCGGCAATGACCTGCAACTTGATACTGGCGTCGGTGTCTGTGGCAAGGACGGCCAGTCTGTACCTGTGGGTGTCGGGCAACCGACGATACGGATTGATAACCTGACAGTCGGCGGAACAGCGTAAGGCTGACAGGCATTGTTCAGCCCCAGGCCGGCCACTTCTACGGCAATTGAGAGCAACCAGTACCCGCACTGGCCCCGATTAATTTATCCAGGTCAAACAAAAAGCGGGTTTACCCGAATTTTTTCCATCAACACTACTACCCGGGCACCTGCATGAGTAAATTAATCTGTAATCCATATTTTGATTGCAGATATTATCCAATAACCTAGTGTAGCTCATCCGGGGTGAGAGAGGGAGCTACAACATCTGAACATAATGCCCCTTAAAAGTGGCATATATCCAGATGTTCTCGCTACGCGAGGTTTAATAGGAAATATGGTTCAAAAATAATCATTAGGGATCC
>CAMBTO010000016.1 GCA_945870865.1 Klebsiella pneumoniae | reverse complement strand
CTTTGCCAGTGAGCTGAAGTGCGCCTTCATCTTCTTGCGCATGGCATCATCCGGCAGACGACCGATGCCGCCACTCAGATTGTCGACCATATTGCTGACCTTGGTCGTCTCCGTCAGGATACTGTTGATAGCCATCTCGCCGAGCAGATATTTCAGGTTGAATTGCGCCCAGGAGGTACAATCAAATTCTGCGGCCCATTCCGGCAGGTCGTGACCTTTCACCTGTTTGAAAAATTCACCGCCGTTGTACGGGCTGTTGATCAATACGGCAATACCCATATCGCGTGCCAACGGGAGTATCCGCTGCTCGGCTTCCGGCTCCAGCAAGGAATAATTCACCTGGATAAAGTCCGGTTTGTCGCTCTTCATATAGGCTTCCATCCGCTCATGGTCGGCGGTGGCCGAGGTGGTGATGCCGATATAACGTGCCTCGCCACTTTTTTTCCAGTCTTTCAGCGTGGGCCAGTGCAGGTCCATGTCGGTCATGCTCTCGACCAGAATCAGGTCCGCCGGGGAGCGTTGGAACAGTTTCTTTGTCTGTTCGTACTGGCCAATCCCGCCCTGCTTGTCGACTTCACGTACATCCAGAAAACGATTCAGCCCAATCTTCGTCGTCACAAAAAACTTGCCCTTGAACTGCGGTAATACCAGCACCTTGCCAAACGCTTCATCAATCTCCGCTTCCCTCGGTGCGGTATCAATCACGCTGGCGCCCATCTTGACCATCGTCTCCAGCAGTCCGGTCATCTGTGCCGGGCCGTCCTGGACTATCAGTCTTACCGCCGCTGTCGAGCCAAAGCCGATCACTGGCAGCATTTCTGTGGTGCCAGGAATGGCGCGGGTCAGCATGGCGCCTGTGGTCTGTGCGAATCCGTTAACGGGCAGCATCCCGGCCATACCGAGTGCTGATGCAGTTTTAATAAATTCCCTACGGGTATGCTTGTTCAACATGGGTCTCTTTCCTTTGCAGTGTATGTTTGTATGTCTAAGCCGTGGCTACCGAATCAAAATGGGCCTTCATCTTTTTACGCATGGCCTCATCCGGAAGGCGACCGGTGGCAGACAGCAGGTTCTCTTCCAGATTTTTTGTTTTTGTGGTCTCCGTCAGCACGCAATTAATGGCAGGATGACCCAAAATGTATTTCAGATTGAACTGGGCCCAGCTGGTGCAATCGATCTCGGCGGCCCAGTCCGGCAGTGTCAGGCCGCTGACGCGTTTGAAGAAATCACCACCACCAAAAGGCTTGTTGATCATGACGCCTATACCCAGGTCCTGCGCCAGTGGCAGGATACGTTGTTCCGCATCGGGTTCCAACAGGGAAAAGTTGACCTGAACAAAGTCTGGTTTGTCGCGTTTCATGAACGCTTCCATCGGTTCATGGCCATCGGTATCGGAGGTGGTGGCACCGATATAACGTGCTTCACCGTTTGCCTTCGCATCACGCAGGGTAGGCCAGTGTATCTCTATGTCCAGCAGACTGTCGATCTGGAGCAGGTCTGTGGGTCTTCGGTTGAACTGTTGTTCAATCTGGCGAATCTGATCAATACCCGCCTGTTTATCAAGTGATCGCAGGTTCATCGCGCGGTTGCGGCCTATCTTGGTATTTACAAACAGTTTGTCCTTGAAGCGGGCATCCGCAACCAACTTACCAAAGGCCTCGTCGATGGCAGGCTCACGAGGTGCGGTATCGATAACGCTGGCACCAAGCTTGACCATTACTGCCAGCAAACCAGTCAGCTGTGCAGGTCCGTTGTTCAGGATCTCCATCACCGCTGCCGAGGAGCCGAAACCGACCATAGGCATCATTTCGCCCGTACCCGGTATGGCCCGTTTAATGATAGTGCCGGCGAGATCCTGACTGAAGCCGCTTGCCGGAAATAAACCAGCCAGACTGGCTGCCGACACTGTTTTCAGAAACGTCCTTCTGCTGTGATATTCAATCATGAAACCGCCCCTCGAATGAGTAGTAGTAATTTACCCGCATTTTGTGTCATCAGTATAAAGCCAGTTTGACACGGTTGATAGTAAACGAGTTCTACATCCTGAGCTCTGTCAGATAATAAACAGGCTGAATCACTAGCGGGTAAGTATCAGTACGGTACCAATAACTGACAAGACCGCCCCGAACCAGGCCCACTTTGCCGGTGGCCGCCGCAGGAATATCCATAATAGGGGCAATATCAGGATCGGAGTGACCGAGGACAGGATCGCGACCATGCCGAGATCACCGAGTCGCAGCGCCAGTAACAGAAAGGTCATGCCGAGCGCCATGCCGACAAAGCCGCTGAGCGCGGTCTGTGCCAGTAGCCGTCGGGTCGTGGCATGCACCGGTTTTACCAGTCCGACCCCGGACCAGAGCAGCACAAAGTGGCCACAGACCGAAACTGATACCCGTATGGCTGAGGCGAGCACCGGGTCCATTGTTCCGGTCATAACCGGTTTGGCGATCATCGTGCTGACCGAATGACAAACCGCCGCCAGTAGCCCAAACAGGATGCCCAGACCGTGGTGGCCCTGATTCAGCTCCCAGGTATGGTCCTCGCTCTTGCGTCGGCCATACATGATCGCAATCATGACACCGGTAATCGTCAGGACCGCGCCGGCCGCCGCCTGCATGTTCATGCGTTCATCAAAGAGGACGTAACCAAACAGCGCACTGAACAGGGCGTTGGTCGAAAACAGCATGCCAGACCGTCGCGGCCCGAGCCGGTTCATCGCCGCAAAATTGACCGTGTCGCCGATAAAGATACCGATAAAGCCACTGAGTGCGATCAGGCCAAAATCCATTAATGAAACGGTCTGCCACCTACCCAATACCGCAACCGCCAGCCACAACATCGTCCCCACCATCAACATACGCCAGCGCGTAAACGCAATCGCCCCCAGCTGTCGGGCAGGATTGACCGATAGCATCGCACCAAACGCCCAACAGGTTGCGGCAGCCAGAGCCAGGAGGTCGTTCGACATGTGGAGGTTTTTTTTTTATGGTTTTTAAAGGTTAATTTTGCTGAATATTATAGAAAATCCGCTCTGACGTCGCGTGGTAACAGCTCCAGACCACAGTATTTCAAACTGCCCGAATATATTTTTCGGAACGCCTGCCGGATCAGCAACAACTCCGGGTCCGGCCTGTCTATATAGGCGTACTGCTGATATCCGCTAGCGAATTGTCCTGAAACAGGAGAGGGTCACTATGAAAAATTTTGGCAGTCCGGTTGCATTCATCTACTCAATCTTTCCTTTTTAATGATATGTAGCTCCTGGCCGGGTGGGGAAGACTAAATAATGGGCCGGCCTGATTCTGGATGGGTTGAGGTTCGAGGTCAGGCTTATGATCAAAATAAGCTGTTAAAAATTATTTACCCGTCAGCATCTGCATAAACTGATCCCGTCCTGCGCTGGAAAGACTTCGATTGGTTATAAATTGCAGAGGTTTGTTCAAATTGGTTCGATCAATCAATACTCCCCATAAAGGCACATTGCTGTTCGGTAGCATTGCATAGCGCGCATCACCGACAAGTTCCGGGTGTGATGGGTCGATGGCGAGCCAGCCGTCGGAGAATGTGGCGAAGCGTTTCAGATCCTGTGCGGCGCGGCTATCCGGCGGGATTGAGGACAATTGTTCCGGTATCAACAAGGGAACGCTGTCGCCTGCATAGGTCTTGTTTGCGCTGAAGATACTGGCACGGACGGCGTCGGCGTAGATCCTGCCGTCGCTGATGTAAACCGAACGCCATAACAGAATGTTCGCCATCGTCGGTTTGATCAGATGACGTTCGGCGGTGTGACCGCGTTCGGAGATGAGTGCGCTTGCAATTGTGGTGGCGCGGTCATGTTGTACGGCGGCGAGTGACATGTAGCATGCAGCGATCAACAAGCCAATGCGTGCAGGGTTTGGCAGCTTGCGGCGCACAGCAATGATCAGCGGGATCAGCAGGCACAAGGTAAACACCGGGTCGATGATCGCGATCAGGTTCCAGCTGATACGGGTGTCGGAGAACGGCCAGAGCAGGTGGGTGCCGTAGCTGGTGCAGGCGTCGAGTATGGCAGAGAGTGCGATACCGAGTAGGGCGTACAGATATACCTGTTTATAGCTGATCTGCTGATGATAGAAATACCAGACCAGTGTGGCGACGATGGCGGCGCCGAACGGGATGAACAGCAGTGAGTGGCTGAAATGGCGATGGTATTCGAGTACGAGCAGCGGATCGGAGTTGCTGCGGATCAGGGCATCGGCGTCGGGTAACAGACCGGCGAGTGCGCCGGTGGTGAGGGCGATGCGGGTCTGCTGTGGTTTCGCGGCGGACAGGGCGGTGGTGGCGCCGAGCAGGGCTTGAGTGAGCAGGTCCATTGCCGGGGTTAGTTATCGTGGAATCTGAATCTTACCGTCCATGGCGCTGGGTCCTGTACATTCCCTGTACAGGATCACGGTCTGGAGTCCTCATCAGGCAAACTTTGGAAACAACCGGAGCGCATTGTCGCGATCAATGGCACGCAGGTCGCTTGCGCTGAACAGTTTGGTCGCCGCAATCGCGGCTGCCACCTCAGTGCTGTTGCCACCGGGGGGGAAGTCGGTGCCGAATACAATTTGTTGTGTTGTGACCAGTTCGAGAAGTGAGGTCAGTGCGCCGCGGTTGGTCGCACCGGCGGTGTCGTAATAGAATTTTTTCAGTTCGGCGGCAAATCCGTTCGGCATGGCCTCCTTGTTACGCGAGGCGGAGCCTTCGATACGTCCGGCAAAAAACGGCACGCTGCCGCCTGCATGTGACCAGATATAACGGATGTCCGGGTAACGCACGGCGTCACCGCTGAAGGTGATGCCCATGATTGCGCGCGTGGTGTCGGTACCGTATTCAATACTGGACGGACTGGCGCCGGGTGCGTATTCCAGATTGCGGCAGCAATCGGCGGCGGTCGGGTGGACGGCGACGATCGCCTTGCGCCGGTTCAGTTCTTCCATCACCGGGCGGAACGCCGCGTTGCCGAGCCACACATTACCGTAACTGGTAAACAGGCCGACGCCGTCGACCTTTAAGGTGTCGTAGGCATATTCAATCTCTTTCAATGTTGCATCGACGTCTGGCAAGGGCATCGCGGCAAACATGCCGAAGCGCGTCGGGTGATCCTGTACCAGTCTGGCGCCGTAGTCATTGCAGGCGCGTGCGAGGCGGACAGCCTGCGCATTGTCACCGAACCACAGGCCGGGATTCGTCACCGAGATGACTGAGGCGTCGACACCGCCCTTGTCCATGTCCTCGATTGAGTGTTCGGGTAGCCATTTGGTGTTGGCGGCATTCAGCAGCGGGTTGCCTTTGACATCGGCTATCCAGGCGGGTGGCGCGAAGTGATGGTGCAGATCGATGCGACGCGGGTTGTCCTGCGCGAAGATATTGCGACCGAACGGGTCGGCCATTGCTGCTGCCAGCGTTGTGGTCAGAAAGGTCCGGCGGTTTATATGGTTCATCAGATACCCCCATGTCAGTAAATTACAGCGACGTCCTGTCTACTGGATACCGGCCATCCATGGCCGGCATGACGAATTTACAGTTTCTAACCGCCACCTGTTACTGGCGCTGCAAACTCCGTTGGCAGGGTGTTCAGGTCGATACCCCATATCAACGGCAACATGACCAGTACGAAGAACGAGATCAACATGATGGCAATGATATTCAGCCAGAAGCCGGCCTTGATCATCTGGTTCATCGTTACATAACGTGTGGCAAATACGATCGCATTCGGCGGTGTACCGACCGGCAGCATGAATGCATAAGACGCGGCCATCGTTGAGGCGATCATCATGCCATAAGGATGTACCTGCATCGCCGAGGCGAGCGCCACCATGATAGGCAGCATGATCGAATTTGTGGCCGTGTTCGAGGTTAGTTCGGAGGCGAACACGACCAGTGTGACCACGACAGGTATCACAATGACGATGCTGGTACCTTCCAGAACGGCCAGTTTGCCGGCGAGATAGGTGGTCAGACCGGTATCACCAAAGCCCTGTGCAAGTGCAAAACCGCCGCCGAACAGTAATAACACGTCCCACGGGATAGTGACGGCGGTTTTCCAGTCGAGCAGGAACTCCCCCTTGCGTGACTTCGACGGGATCAGGAACAGCAATAGCGCACCACCGATCGCGATGGTCGTGTCGGTAACCATGCTGAGTGCCTCGATCTTGATAAAGCCGCGTACTATCCAGAGGATGGCGACCGACGCGAAAATAACAAATACCCATTTTTCTTCACTGGCCATGCGACCCAGTGAGACGATTTCCTTGTGGATGGTTTCCTTGCCGCCGGGCAGGTGCGTGAATTTGCTCGGGTAGACGACCTTGACCAGAAAGAACCAGGTGATAAGTAACATGATGACGGCGATAGGGACACCGACCTTCATCCATTCAACAAAGCTGATGTTGATGCCGTAGGTTTTCTCGACCATGCCTGCAAACACGGCATTCGTCGGCGTTCCGACCAGCGTGCCCAGGCCACCGATCGACGCACTGTAGGCCACACCGAGCATCAGTGCGGTACCGAAGTTAAAATGGCCAGGCCGGGTATCATCGGTATTGCCCGCGCTTTCTGCAATTGATTTTGCCACCTGGGTTAACACCGGCAGCGCAATCGTGACCATCATCATCGCGGCGGCCGTGTTGCTGATCCACATCGAGATAAAACCGGTAGCTACCATGAAGCCGAGAACAATCCTGTCAGGGGTAATGCCGACCATGCGGATCGTATGCAGCGCAATACGGCGGTGCAGGTTCCATTTTTCCATCGTGACAGCGATAAGAAAGCCGCCCATATACAGGTAGATCAACTGGTCTGCATAGGACAGGGTGACCTTCGCCCCCGGCATGATGCCAAGCACGGGAAACAGGAAGATAGGTACCATCGAAGTCGCCGGGATGGGTACGGCCTCGGTGATCCACCAGATGGCCATCAGTGTCGCGACAGCCGCGAGGCTTTGTGCCTCGACAGGCATGCCTTCCGGCGTGGGCATCAGCCACAGCACCAGAAACAGGAAAATTCCCAGTATTAATCCAATCTTGTCTCGAGACATGTAGGCCCCACCCGTCTTATATGAATTTATAATTTCGGGAAGCATGACAAAATCATGCGTTTAAATCAACGGTAGAAGGTATGCCTGCGGCACGAATGATTCGCTGGATACCGGATTCGCCAGTATGACGGCAAGGGAACAACCAGAATGTCATCAATGATCCTCCGTTAATTCAGGCGCTCTTGACAGAATATATGCGCGTTAACGGTGATGATCAAAAGAGCTATTAATTTGGAGAATATAGAATAAAATAAAGTCCGGCAATACTGCCGCATGACCGTCTGTCTGCAGATAATCATCTGCGCCGAATCTAACTGGCTGCCGGACAGTGTCAAATACCGTTTCATCAGGCCAGTCGATACCTCGGACTGACATGGGGAGTTTTGTAATGAATGTGATGAGCCAGCTACACCATCCTGATCGACTGTTTGCGATCGTTGTGATAGCCGCTGCTGTCATCATGTATGGATTGACAGGTACCGTTGCACCGCCTGATGCGCCTGGAGCGCTGGCTGCGTCGGCCTATCCGAAGTTTATTCTCATCTGTATCGTGTTGTTGTCCTGGCTGGTCATTATCAAACCGGTTTCAGGGGAAACCACAACCCGGCAGGTGAGCCTGCGCGGTGTGCCTATTATCATCCTGTGTATCGTCTATATCGCCCTGATAGAACCTGTCGGATTTTTCATCACCACACCCTTGTTTCTGTTTATCTTGCCGGTACTGGCCGGATTTCATAACCACAAGCTGAACGCAATCAGCGTGCTGGTATTGACCTCGCTGGTTTATGGTGTGTTCGTCAAGACACTGTCAATACCATTGCCCGCGGGACTTTTGGGAGACTAGTCGTGCTCGATAATCTGGTTCTCGGTTTTGCCACAATAGCGACATTGCCTGGTATGTTGGCGATATGCGCCGGTGTGTTGATTGGTATTATCTGCGGTGCCTTGCCGGGTCTGAGTGCCTCGACCACGGTCGCCCTGATGGTACCGTTTACGTTTGGTATGGATCCGATTGTCGCCATTGTATTGTTGGTGTCGGTTTATCAGGCGGCTGAATACGGCGGATCAATAACTGCGATTGCGATCGGCACGCCGGGTACCGCATCGGCGGCGGCCACCGTCATTGATGGTTATGAACTGACCAAGCAGGGCAAGCCCGGTATTGCGCTGACCGTGTCCGTTGTAGCCTCGACCGTTGGCGGGATTGCCGGTGCGCTGGTGCTGTTTGCCTTTTCGGAACCACTTGCCAATGTCGCCCTCTCGTTTGGCGCGCCTGAATATTTTGCCCTTGCCGTTTTTGGTCTGGCGATAATTTCCAGTCTGGCCGGTGATAATCTGCTGAAAGGGTTTCTGGTTATGTTTATCGGACTGTTCCTCGCGACGATCGGTCTTGATGGATTTACCGGAGAGGAGCGTTATACCTTCGGCGTGACCAAGTTGATGGACGGGATCAGTTTAATCCCGGCGCTGATTGGTCTGTTTGCAATGGCCTCGGTCTTTACCGATGTTGAGAAGAGCCTGCAAAAACTGAACCCGATCAAATTTTCGTATGAGATGCCTAAAATATCGGTGTTGCTGGGCTTGTGGAAGGTATATCTGCATTCCTCGATACTTGGCGCGCTCATTGGTGTATTGCCCGGTGCCGGGGCGACCATTGCCTCGTTCATCTGTTACAACGAGGCAAGACGTTTCTCGAAAGAAAAGGAATTATATGGCAAGGGTTCGCTGGAAGGGGTTGCGGCGCCGGAGTGTGGCAACAATGCCGTAGTCGGTGGTGCATTAATCCCCTTACTGACGCTGGGTATCCCCGGCTCTGCCACGGCCTCGATCCTGATAGGAGCGTTGATGTTGCACAACATCCAGCCCGGGCCGATGCTGTTCCAGACGAATCCCGATATGGTTTATGGGATCTTTGCTGCGCTGGTCGTTTCCAGTCTGTTCCAGCTGTTTTTTGGCCTGGTCGGCGTGCCCTTGTGGATCAAGGTGATCTCCGCACCGAAGGCGTTGATGCTGGCGATGATAGCGGTGTTATCTGTCGTCGGCAGTTATGGTTACAGCAATAATATTGTCGATGTATGGATCATGCTGGGTTTTGGTGTGTTCGGTTATGTCCTCAACAAGATCGATTTTTCGATCAATCCCATCATTCTCGCACTGGTGCTCGGTGGTATACTGGAAGAGAATTTCCGCAGGGCATTGATGGTATCAAACGGCGACTATATGATTTTTGTGTCGCATCCGATCAGTGTGGGGCTGCTAGTCGTGGCGGCCATCTCCCTGCTCAGCCCATTGTTTTTACGCAGGCTGGCAAAGCCTGTAGTTTAACTTTTAACCGAACAAGCCAGAGAACCCGATCATGTCAATCCAGCAGAACCAGTTTGCCGTCGTGCCACAGGATAGCCAGATTACCGAACGCGCTGCCCGTTTTATTGAGTCAACTACCTATGCCACTATCCCGGCCGAGGCAATTACAATCGGTAAGCGTTGTTTGCTCGACGGTCTGGGGCTGTTTGTGGCCGGGTCTGATCATGAAACAGCAGCGATGCTGGCTGAACTCGCTGCTGAACAGGGTGGCAGGGCTGACGCCTTGTTACTCGGACATGGCAACACCAAAGTACCCGCTGCCCTGGCCGCCCGCGTAATCGGTACAGCCGGTCATGCACATGACTGGGACGATTCGCAGGTGAGCAAGGATCCTGACCATGTGTATGGTCTGCTCACACACCCGACCATACCACCGCTGACCGCCGCGCTGGTGATGGCACAACAGATCGGCGGCGTATCCGGCAAGGATTTCATGCTCGCCTTTCTGTCCGGATTTGAAGTCGAGAGCAAGATCTCCGAATGGATGTATTCCCAGCATTACAAGCGCGGCTTTCATTCGAGCGGCACCGTTGGAACGTTTGGTGCGTTTGCGTCTGCTGCAAAGTTGCTTGATTTAAAGGGCGAGAAGTTGCGTAACGGTATCGGAATCACCGCCAGCTTTGCGGCGGGTATACGCTGTAACTTCGGCACAATGACGAAGCCATTACACGTCGGCCGTGCCTGCGAGAATGGCGTGACTGCCGCGATCCTGGCGCACAAGGGATATACCGCAGACAAGCAGTCACTGGACGGGCCGTGGGGATATTTCGCGGTGCAGGGCGGTGGCGTGACCGAGTCGAAGCTCAATAGCGAGGATTTTGGCAAGCCGTGGACGATTGTTGAACCGGGTGTCAGTATCAAGCCGTACCCGTGTGGTGTGTTGACGCACCCGACCATCGACCTGATGGTGAAACTGGTGGTGGAGAATGACATCAAACCGGACCAGATCGAGAAGGTCGTTATCAGCGCCGGTTCAAATATCCTCAATCCGATCCGCTATCCGATAGCCAGCAACCATCTGGAGGCGAAGTTCTCCCTGCAGGCCGTGTTGTCGATGGTTGCACTGAATCGCAAGGCCGGCAAACTCGAGTTTGAAGACTGCTTCGTGCAGGGCGAGGCGATGCAGAATATGCAGAAGTGCATGCACACCCGGTTTGATCCGGAGATTGAGGCGATGGGCTTTGACAAAATGCGATCCGGCATCCATATTCAGCTGAAGGACGGCAGGACAGTCTCCGGCAAGGCAGACGAGCGTTATCGCGGTGGTCCGGAAAATCCGTTGACCGACGCACAACTGGCCGACAAGGTGCTGGCCTGTTGTGACGGTGTGCTGGATGCCGAACGGATCGCTAAACTGATCAAGGGTGGTCAGTCCGTGCTCGACATGGCGGACGTATCCGAACTGGCGCTGTTGATCCAGACCGGACATAAATAGAGTAAACTAGGCAAGTAGCGGAGGGGAGTTATGAAGATGAAGTCGATACTGGCGAGTGTGGCAATCCTGCTTGGTCTTGGCGCAGGTGCAGCGCAGGCGGCCTATCCTGAAAAACCGATCACACTGATCTGCTGGTCCAGTGCAGGCTCCAGTCATGATTTGATGGCGCGTGTGGTGGCCAAGATCAGCGAGGAATATCTCGGTCAGGCGGTCGTGGTAGTCAACAAGGAAGGCGGCGGTGGCAAGGTGGCGATGAGTTATGTGAAAAACCAGAAACCGGACGGTTATACCATCATGAGTAATACCCGCAGCATGACTGAGTTATTCCCGGATACATCGGGTAACCTGTCGATTGATGATTTTAAATACGTGAGTCGTATGGTGCGTGACCCGTTTGTGGTTACCGTGCGTGCCGACAGCCCTTTCAAGACGATAGACGACCTAATTGCCCATGCAAAGGCGAACCCGGGCAAACTGACGATGGGTGGCTTCAGTGTGAAATCAGTCGATGAGAGTCTGGTGCTCGACTTTGAAAAGTCTGCCGGGATCGACCTGAACTATATCCCGTACAAGGGTGGCAGTGAGCCGGTTGTCGCCGTGCTTGGTGGTCATATCGATGCGGTCGTTTCAAACCCGGGTGAGGTGAATTCCAACTTCAAAGCCGGCAAGCTACGTGTACTCGCTCTCGCGACCGAGACCCGATTCTCTCCCTATGATGATGTGCCGACTTTGAAGGAAAAGGGATACAACATTGTGACCGAGCATTGGCGCGGTCTGATGGTATCAAAGGATGTGCCGGACGAGATAGTTGCGAAACTAAATGAGGTGATGGTCAAGGTTGTAGCCCATCCGGAGTTTGCACAGTTCCTGAGCAATACGAATATGTATGAGGGATACATGCCGGGTGAGGAGTTTGCGAAGCTGGTCAAGGAACAGACCAAAAAATAGTCTGCCCGTTTTTGTTATTAAGGTACGTATTGCGGTGGGAGAATGTCTCCCACCGCAATTAACTACGGTTTGTTATTAATAGCCCGCTTTCTTGTCGACCACGTTCAACATCTTTTCGCCATTCACATACCGACGCAGGTTTTCCTGCACGACAACCCAGCGGCGCCAGCGACCCTGATCGGTGGTCGAAGCCATGTGCGGGGTGACAATCACATTTGGTTGCTTCCACAGTTCATGATCCGGTGGCAACGGCTCCGGGTCTGTCACATCCAGTCCGGCGCCGGAGATACGACCGTCTTTCAGGGCCGCGATCAGGTCAGCTGTGACCGTGCTCTCACCGCGACCAAACGTGATGAAGAAGGCACCTTTCTTGACGGTATCAAAAAACTCCTTGTTAAAGAGTCCTCGGGTCTCATCGGTTAGCGGCAGGGCATTTACCACCACATCTGCTCGCTTGGCCAGTTCCAGTAGCTCGTCCGACAGGCCCACATATTCGACAAAGTCGGGGCCTTCACGGCTGGAATTACGGGTCGCGATGACGGTCATGCCGAGTGCATGGGCACGTCTGGCGACTTCGGTACCGATACCACCGAGGCCGGCGATCAACATCGTCTTGCCGCCTATCTCAATAATCGGGTAATCAATGGCGTCTTTAATCCACTCGCCGCGTGTCATGGCCGAGTGATACACATGCAGCCCTCGCGTCATCATCATCATCATCGCGATCACATGTTCGGCTATCGGTGGTCCGGAGGTATGCTGGGCATTCGTCATCAGGAAATCGCGTTCCTTGATGGCCGGATTCAGACACTCGGCAATACTGTGGGCGGAATGCTGAAACCAGCGCAGCTTCGGGGCCTTTTCCAGTACGTCCATATTGCACCGACCTATCAATACTTCCATGTTATTGATGTCTTCATCACTCATCTTGGCAGTGACCTGGACTATCTCGACATCGCCGACGGCCTTTTGTGCAGATTCCAGCATCATCGGCAGCTCTTCTTTCGGACCGTAGGCAGAGAAGTTGATGTAGACCTTTTCCGGCTTTTTCCAGCCTGGCAGGTCCCTGACGGCAACGGGTTCCTCTTCCAGCCCCATTTCGGCAATCAGCGTCGCCGGATCCTTGTCCGGCATCTGCGCCTGCACCATTACGGCGGGTAGTGCGAATAAACAGGCTAACAATATTTTTTCAAGTTGATTCATGATTTTTATCCAGACTGGTTTAAGGGTAACGACTACGTAGTAACTAATACCTTTTGTATAGTAATGGATTTTCAAAGACTCTGGCAATTTGGTGGATAATCGATCAGTACATCAATTGTGCAAATACTGTGCATGCCGGACCCGTATTTCCCGGGGTCAGGATCGGGCAATTTGATTCATATAATAAAAAGGCCAATACTAGCGTACACAATAGGTTTTAAATAAAAGGAGAGAATTACGTGATTCTGTGCAAGCTGGTTTCCCGACTGGATGGCGTTGCCGTCAAATTACAGACAGTATCAATCGACTTGATGCGTATCGTGTCCGGATTGATGATGGTGGTTGGACATGGTTATGCAAAGACTTTCGGTGAGAAGGTACAGCCTTTTTTCGGGGGTAAGGATTTCTTTGGGATTGATGTGGGCATCAATATGCTCTGGATAGCTGGATTTATCGAGTTTTATGTCGGTATTCTGGTTATTCTGGGCCTGTTTACCCGACCTGCCGCCCTGTTGACAGCGACCCTGATGGTGATGGCCTATCTGTCCTCGCATGCTGCCTGGTTCCCGACATTCAATGGTGGCGAACTGGCGACCGTGTATTTTCTGGTGTTTATGGTCCTGTTTGCCTATGGCCCTGGCCCGCTCAGTCTGGATGCAATATTGTTCAAAAAACGCAAGTAAGGCTAACCCGTCGGCCATCAAGGATTTCTTGAGCATGTCCGCAAGATCGGGTTACACTGGATATTATCCTGTCATCCGATTGAGGAGCTCCTGCCATGGCGAAGCAATATACGATTAACGTGGATGGTACAGACCATCAGATTGAGTCTGAACCGGACATGCCCTTGCTGTATGCATTAACGAATGATCTGGAGCTGAAAGGCCCGAAGTTCGGATGCGGTCTCGCCCAGTGCGGTGCCTGTACCGTTATTCATGACGGTATGGCGATTCGCTCCTGCAGCACACCGGTCTCTGCCATCAAGGGCAAGATACGCACGCTTGATGGCATAGGCACTCCTGAAAAACCCCATCCTGTCCAGAAGGCCTTTATCGAGTCCGAGGCCGGACAATGCCAGTATTGCATCAATGGCTGGGTCATGACCTCGGTCGCGTTCCTGGAAAAAAATCCGAAACGTACCGATGCGGAAATTCGTGATGCACTGGCCGGGCTTAAATGTCGTTGCGGCACACACATGGCAATCCTGCACGCGGTGCGCAGCGCCGCAGATGAAATGGCTGGAGGGGACATATCATGATTATCGAGACATTAAATGATTTGAAAATTGCCAGACGTGACCTGCTGCTGAATGCGATACGCGGTGGGGGTGCACTGGTGCTGAGTATGAGTATTCCGGGTCGGACGTTGCTGGCAGCAGAAGACCTGACCGTTTTTCCGGCAGCACGTACGCTGGATCCCACGCGACTGGACACTTGGATTGCCATCAACAAAAACGGTGATGTCACGGCCTACTGGGGCAAGATGGACATGGGCCAGGGTGTTGATACCGCGATTGGCCAGATGGTGGCGGAAGAACTGGATGTGGATATCAACCGTGTGACCGTCGTGTTTGGTGATACATGGGTGATGACGGATCAGGGTGGCGCCAGTGGTAGTTCCGGCGTCAGTGATTCCGGTGTCGCCTTGCGTGAGGCCGCCGCCGAGGCACGTCTGGTCCTGTTGGAGAAGGCTGCTGCACAATTAAATGTCGGAATCGACAAGCTGGCTGTCACCGATGGTGTTATTCATGAGCAGGGTAATAACGGCAAGTCAATCAGTTACGGTGAGATCATCGGTGACAAATTATTTAATGTGCCGCTGGAATGGAATGGTGAATTTGGAAACGAGCTTGGTCTGAAGAGTCGTGCAAAACTGAAAGACCCGGCAAACTACAAAGTCGTCGGCACCCATGTGCTCCGCAAGGACATCAGCGGCAAGATCATTCCAACCACCGCCTTTGCATCACACGCACGTGTGCCCGGCGTATTACATGGTCGCATGGTCAGACCGACAGTGGCCTGCGCTACCATAGTCTCGGTAGACAAGGCATCGGTCGCCCATATCCCCGGTGTCCAGGTTGTGGTTGAAAAGGATTTTGTTGGAGTGGTGGCACCGAAGGAATGGGACGCCATCCGCGCCTCGCGTGAATTAAAAGTGACCTGGGACGAATCGAAAGGCGGTTTCCCGACTACCTGGGAAAAATTGCATGACCATATCCGCCAAGCCCCGGCCGATAAGTCCGAGGTCGTTCAGGACATTGGTAACGTGGATACCGCGCTGACCGGTGCGGCCAATCTGCTGGATGTCGAATATGAATGGCCGTTCCAGAGTCATGCGCGTATGGCACCCTCACTGGGTATGGCCGAATTGAGCGCTACCGGCGGGACCGTGTGGACCGATTCACAGAAGTTTTATGACACTGCCTCCTGTTCCGCGAAGATGATGGGGCTGACGCTGGAGGAAGGCAAACAGGTCCCTGTGCGCGGTATCTGGGGTCCGGGGCCAGGCTCGTACGGACGTTCCGATTCTGCCGATGGTGTGCTCGATGCAGTTGTGCTGTCAAAGGCTGTGGGAGCACCGGTGCGTGTGCAGTGGATGCGTAATGAAGGTATTGCCTGGGATCCGAAAGGTCCGGCCTCGGTCATCCGTATGCGTGCCGCCATGGACAAGGACGGCACAGCCACTGCCTGGCATTTCCATCTGAAGGGATTTTCACGTCAGGATGTCAGCTCGCGCGAACACAGCCCGAGCGAGACATTAGCCGGACAGTTGCTGGGACATACGCGCAAGCGCAACTGGACGATGTCCGAGCCGGCAAACTCTTACGGCTTTGCCAACAAGCGTTACAGCTGGGACGCGATCAAACCGTTACGGGAAATGGCCTCGCCGTTACGTGTCTCGCACTTACGGGATCCGTACGGTGCAGAGATCCATTTCGCTGCTGAGTCGTTCATTGATGAGATGGCCTATGCCGCCGGGATGGATCCGGTTGCGTTCCGCCTGAAATATATAACTGACCCGCGTGATGCTGATGTGATCAAGGCCGTGGCTGAACTGGCGAAGTGGGAGCCACGCACCGCTGCACGAAAAAAACCGGGTGCGAATGGTGTGCTGACAGGTATGGGTATCTCCTACGCACAGCGTAATGGTGCAGTCAATGCGGTCATTGCGGAGATTGAAGTCACTCCGCAGACCGGGCGGATCTGGGTACGCCGATTCTTCGTCGGTTCGGATTATGGTTTGATCATCAACCCGTTCACGCTGGATCGCACAATAGAAGGCAATCTGATCCAGGCGACCAGTCGTACGCTGTTTGAAGAGGTAAAGTTTGACGAGAAGTCAGTTCACTCGGTTGACTGGGCGACCTACCCGATTGTTGAGGCCACTGATGTGCCTGAGGAAGTGAAGATCGTAAAGATCAATCGTCCCGAGCTTGGGCCGATGGGCGCGGGCGAACCGGTAACGCGAGTAACCCCGGCCGCGATCGCCAATGCACTGTTTGACGCCACCGGTATCCGCTTCCGCAAGGCACCGCTGACCGCCGCGAGGGTAAAAGCGGCGCTGGCGTCGAAGGTCTGATAATCAGGTTTTAGTCCTGGGCTGCAGAAGTAAGTTCAGGGTAGATAGGCCCCACCATTTACATGGATGGTCTGGCCGGTGATGTAGCGGGCCTGTGCGCTGCATAGGAACGTAATCATATCGGCCACTTCTTCCGGGCGACCTCTTCGCTCGACCAGATTTTTGATGCTGGCATGATGATGTGGGGAGCTGCCATCTGCGCGCAATGTTTCGATCAGACCCGGCGAGACGCAATTGACCGTTATGCCTTGTACCGACAGCTCGTGTGCCAGCGCCTTGGTCAAACCGACGACTGCGGATTTTGCACTGATTACATGGGCGCGATGGGCGGCCCCGGTATGCCCGGTCAGTCCGCCTATATTAATAATAGTGCCGCGATCACTATTGCTGATATAGGGCAGGGCGGCCTGAGTGGTCAGGAACACCGCATCAAGGCAGACGCCCATGACCTGACGCCATTCAGTAAAGCTGATTTCCATAAATGCCCGCTCCGGACGGATGGCCGCGTTATTGACCAGCATATCCAGTCGACCAAATCCGGCAATCACTTCCTTAATAATACGTGGTGTGATGGCCGGATCACTTAAATCACCCATGACCAGCATCGCCTTGGCCCCCGCTGACTCAACCTGACGAACGGTTTCCAGCGCCGCTTGACGATCAGTGGCTGCATGTACGGCAATGTTGGCCCCTGCATGCGCCAGCGCACAGGCAATGGCGCGACCAATGTTACGCGACGCGCCGGTGACCATTACGACGCGGCCTGTCAGGTCCTGATTTACTACAGTCATTCCAGTTCTCCCGGTTTACCGATTAAATGATAATTGCCCGGCATGTTGCCGATACGTACGCAGATGTCCAGCTCTAAAAATTCTCCCCCTGTGGATGACGATAATAATTTTCATCAAGTGGCTGTGATCAGTGGAATCCAGACACCTGATCTGGCTGATAATTATTGTCCGCCTACAATTGAAATTTTACACATCATTTCGCTGACAACCCAAGGTCTTCCCGCTATAATCTTACCCATTCTGAATGGACCCCTGAAATCACAGGTAGTCCATATTTATTTAAACCAGGCACAGTGATAGGTTCACAATAACAAGATGCTGGAAAACTACGTACCAATTCTGATCTTTCTGGTGATCACCGTGGTGATGGCTACTGCATTTTTTGTCATCGGCTACGTGCTTGGGCCAAAACGCTATGATGACGCGAAGATGTCACCGTATGAGTGTGGTTTTGAGGCGTTTGAAGATGCCCGTATGAAGTTTGATGTTCGCTATTACCTGGTCGCCATCCTGTTTATTATCTTTGATCTGGAAATCGCGTTCTTTCTACCCTGGGCCGTGGCGCTGCGTGAAGTCAGTATCGCCGGGTTCTGGGCGATGATGATCTTTCTTGCCGTGCTCGTGGTCGGCTTTATCTATGAATGGCGTAAGGGTGCACTGGAATGGGAGTAGAAGAGAAAATCCATGAACCGGGAATAGTCACGACCTCGTTTGACAATCTCGTTAACTGGGCCAGGACCGGCTCTATGTGGCCGATGACGTTTGGTCTGGCCTGTTGTGCGGTCGAAATGATGCATGCAGGTGCGTCCCGGTACGATCTGGACCGCTTCGGCATAATCTTCCGCCCGAGCCCCCGCCAGTCCGATGTAATGATAGTTGCCGGTACGCTGGTCAACAAAATGGCACCTGCCTTGCGCAAGGTGTATGACCAGATGCCCGAACCGCGCTGGGTTATCTCGATGGGTTCCTGTGCCAATGGCGGTGGTTATTATCATTATTCCTATGCAGTGGTGCGTGGTTGTGACCGGATTGTGCCGGTTGATATTTATGTACCGGGGTGTCCGCCTACAGCAGAGGCCTTGTTGTTTGGAATAATCCAGCTCCAGAAGAAGATTAAACGCGGCAAAGTCAATATTATCTCCGCCTAGGAATACAACCGGAAAATGTCGGAATCGCTGGTACAATTTCAAACACTGCTGACAGGTCTGTTCGGTGACAAGCTAGGCTCGTCAACCATCTACCGAAATGAATTGACGCTGGAAGTGCTTCGTGATCATGCGATAGAAGTTCTTGGCGCTCTGCGTAAAAACCCGGATTGCCAGTTCGAACAACTGATAGATCTGTGTGGAATTGATTACCAGCGCTACGGCAAGTCCGACTGGGAGACCCAGGAAACTACGACGTCAGGCTTCAGCCGTGGCGTCAGCCAGGACGTACATGATGAACATCTGAACAAGCCGGCACGGTTTGCGGTTGTTTATCACCTGATGTCAGTTCGCCATAACCACCGCCTGCGGGTGCGGGTATTCCTCGATGATATGCCGCCAAGGATCGATTCTGTTGTCGATATCTGGGCATGTGCGAACTGGTTCGAACGTGAGGCGTTTGATATGTTCGGTATCCTGTTCGAGGGCCATCCGGATCTGCGTCGTATACTTACTGACTACGGTTTTATTGGCCATCCGTTCCGCAAGGACTTCCCGCTGGAAGGGAATGTCGAGGTACGTTATGACCCGGACAAGAAACGTGTTGTTTACCAGCCGGTAACGATCAAGAACCGCGTGCTGGTACCGAAGGTCATCCGCCATGATGACCGTTTTGACACACCGAACAAGTAACTAAAACAAGAATAAAGCATAACCCACGATTACCGAGTCGAGATTGAATGCCTGAAATCAGAAACATGACGATGAACTTTGGTCCGCAGCATCCTGCGGCGCATGGTGTCTTGCGCCTGGTGCTGGAGATGGACGGCGAAATCATTGAGCGTGCAGACCCGCATATCGGCCTGTTGCACCGTGGAACCGAAAAGTTGGCTGAATCCAAGCCGTATAACCAGAGTATTGGTTATATGGACCGGCTTGATTATGTTTCGATGATGTGTAACGAACATGCCTATGTGCTGGCGATCGAGAAGCTACTTGGTGTTACCCCGCCGATCCGTGCCCAGTATATCCGCGTCATGTTTGACGAGATTACCCGTGTTCTGAACCATCTTATGTGGCTGGGCGCACACGGTCTGGACATCGGTGCAATGACGATATTCCTGTACTGTTTCCGTGAGCGCGAAGACCTGATGGACTGTTATGAAGCGGTCTCCGGCACGCGTATGCATGCCACGTATTATCGCCCCGGTGGTGTCTACCGTGATCTGCCCGGCGAGATGCCAAAATACCAGACCTCTGCCTGGAAGAATGCAAAACACGTGGCCGATCTGAACGCGATCCGCCAGGGCTCACTGCTTGATTTTATTGAGGCGTTTACCGCCAGGTTCCCCGGCTGTGTCGACGAGTATGAGACGCTGCTGACGGACAACCGTATCTGGAAACAGCGTACGGTTGGTATCGGTGTAGTCACCCCGGAACGCGCGTTACAGCTCGGGTTTACCGGCCCGATGCTGCGTGGCTCCGGTGTGGAATGGGATCTGCGCAAGAAACAGCCGTATGAAGTTTATGACCAGGTCGACTTTGATATCCCGGTGGGTGTGAACGGGGATTGTTACGATCGGTACCTGGTCCGGATAGAGGAAATGCGTCAGTCCAACCGGATTATCAAACAGTGTGTAGACTGGTTACGCAAGAACCCCGGCCCGGTCATTCTGGATAACCACAAGCTGGTGCCGCCGACACGTGAAGCGATGAAGGACGATATGGAATCATTGATCCATCATTTCAAGCTGTTTACAGAAGGCTACTGTGTGCCGGAAGGCGAGTGTTATGCCGCCGTCGAACATCCGAAGGGTGAGTTTGGTATTTATCTGGTTTCCGATGGCGCAAACAAACCGTATCGACTGAAGATTCGAGCGCCTGGTTTTGTCCACCTGTCCTCAATGAATGAAATGGTCCAGGGCCATATGCTGGCAGACGTGGTGGCGGTAATCGGTACCCAGGATATCGTGTTTGGTGAGGTGGACAGATGAGTATGACTGATTCAAAAGGCAAATTGTCCCACCATGCCCGTGAGCAGATAGACCATTGGTTGGCAAAGTATCCTGCTGACCGCAAGCAATCCGCCGTGCTCGCGGCACTGCGTGAAGTCCAGCATGACAATAATGGATTTTTGACCACAGAATTGATGGATGCAGTTGCTGAATATCTGGAGATGCCACCGATTGCGGTCTATGAAGTGGGCAGTTTCTATTCGATGCTGGAAACAAAACCGGTAGGTCGGCACAGCGTTTCCATCTGCACGAACATCTCCTGCATGCTGACCGGATCAGATGCAATCGTTGATTACACAGAAAAGAAGCTCGGTATCAGGACCGGGGAGACCACGACGGACGGTCGAATCTTTCTGAAGAAGGAAGAGGAGTGTCTCGCGGCCTGTTGTGGTGGGCCGATGATGATGGTGGACCATGTCTATTATGAAAACCTGACCAATGCGAAGATGGATGAAATCCTGGACAAACTGGACTGATGGCTGAGATAAAACAAAATCTGGTCTGTTATGCCACGCTCGGCGTCGACCAGCCGTGGACGCTGGAAAACTATCACCGGGTCGGTGGTTACGAGGCGCTGAAAAAGATTATCCGCGAGGGGATCACCCCGGAGCAGGTCATAGACGAGATGAAGGCCTCCGGTCTGCGCGGCAGGGGCGGTGCGGGATTCCCGGCCGGTCTGAAGTGGAGTTTCATGCCCGCGAAGTTTGAAGGACCAAAATACGTGGTGTGTAACTCGGACGAGAGTGAGCCGGGTACCTGCAAGGATCGCGACATTCTGCGGTTTAATCCGCATGCCCTGGTTGAAGGGATGATCATTGCCTGTTACGCAATGCTTACCAGGGTTGGTTATAACTACATGCGTGGCGAATTCATGGACGAACCGTTTACCCGCTTTGAAAATGCGCTGAAAGAGGCGTACGCAAATAATTATCTGGGCAACAATATCCTTGGCTCGGATACCAGTATTGATATATATGGGACACTCGGTGCTGGCGCCTATATATGCGGTGAAGAGACCGCCCTGCTGAATTCACTCGAGGGCAAAAAAGGTCTGCCGCGTTTCAAGCCGCCATTCCCGGCCAACTTTGGCCTGTATGGCAAACCTACCACCATTAACAATACCGAGACCTTTGCCTCTGCCCCGTCAATCATACGTAACGGTGCAAAGTGGTTCGCTGATCTTGGCGTTGCAAACAGTGGTGGTACCAAATGTTTTTCGGTCAGCGGTCATGTGAACAAGCCGGGCAATTTCGAGATCCCGATGGGTACATCGTTCGCCGATCTGCTTGAGCTGGCCGGTGGAATCCGTCATGGCAGAAAGCTGAAGGCCGTCATACCGGGTGGTTCATCGGTTCCGGTATTGCCGGGTGAGATGATGTTGAAGGCCAATATGGATTATGACTCGATCAAGCAGGCCGGTTCGATGCTGGGTTCGGGTGCTGTGGTAATCATGGATGACTCCACCTGTATGGTGAAGATGTTATGCCGCATCTCGCAGTTTTATGCCGCCGAGTCCTGTGGCCAGTGCACACCCTGTCGTGAAGGTACCGGCTGGTTGTACCGCATGCTGCGTCGTATCCTCGACGGCAAGGGTATGATGGAAGACTTGGACAAGCTGGTCGATGTGGCCAACAAGATTGAAGGCAGGACTATCTGTGCACTTGGTGACGCGGCGGCATGGCCGGTACAGAGCTTTATGAAACATTACCGGCATGAATTTGAATACATGATTAAAAACAAGGGACGCAGCATTATTGACAGTCCCGAATACAAGGCCGCATAACCGGCGGCGGACAGGCAATGGCAGATAACGACACAATTACAATCGAAGTAGACGGCAAACCGCTACAGGCCCGCAAGGGACAGATGCTGATCGAGGTGACCGATGCGAACGATATCTATATCCCGCGTTTTTGCTATCACCCGAAACTGACGATCGCTGCCAACTGCAGGATGTGTCTGGTGCAGGTGGAAAAGGCACCCAAACCATTACCGGCTTGTGCGACACCGGTCATGGACGGTATGAAGGTGCAGACCCGCTCCGCCTATGCACGCGACGCGCAGAAGGCGGTGATGGAGTTTCTGTTGATAAACCATCCGCTGGATTGCCCGATTTGTGATCAGGGTGGTGAATGTGAGCTACAGGATCTGGCCATGGGCTATGGCTCGGACGTCTCGCGTTACCAGGAAAAGAAGCGGGTCGTAAAGGACAAGAACATTGGCCCACTGGTACAGACGGAGATGACCCGCTGTATCCATTGCACACGTTGCGTCAGGTTTGGTGAGGAAATTGCCGGCTTGCGTGAACTGGGCGCAACCGGCCGCAGTGAATATATGGAAATCGGTACCTATGTGGAAAAGAGCATGGTGTCCGAGTTGTCGGGTAATGTAATAGATGTGTGCCCGGTCGGTGCGTTGACCTCAAAGCCATTTCGTTTCTCGGCCCGTACCTGGGAAATTACCCAGTATCCGGGGGTTGCACCGCATGATGGCACCGGTTCAAATATCCACTTCCATGTGAAGCGCGATCAGGTCAAACGTGTGGTGCCGGCACAGAATGAAGACATTAATGAGGTCTGGTTGTCTGACCGTGACCGCTTCAGCTACGAGGGAATGTACAGCGAAGACCGCCTGACTGTACCGATGCTGAAGGAAAATAGCACCTGGCGCGAATGTGACTGGGATACAGCATTCAGAATTGTCAGCGACAGGTTAAAGCAGGCAGCAAACAGCCTCGGCGCGCTGGTCTCACCGACGGCAACAACTGAAGAGTCCTGGTTATTACAGAAAATAGTCCGTGCGGCGGGCAGCAACAATATCGATCATCGCCTGCATCAGACGGATTTCGCCGATGCGCAGCATGATGCCGTGTTTCCCTCACTGGGCCAGTCTATTGCTGATCTGGAAAAACTGGATGCCGTACTGCTGGTCTGCGCAAATCCGCGCAAGCAACAACCACTTTTGAACCTGCGTTTACGCAAGGCCGCGCTACGTGGTTCCGAAGTGATGGTCATCAATCTGGTCGATTATGACTTTAATTACCGCATCGACACGAAACTGATAGCCGGACCGGTGGCACTGGTGCGCGAACTGGCGGCTGTATTAAAGGCCGTCTGTGAACTTTCCGGCAAGCAGGTAAATGTTGGCAGCTTGCTGGATGATGTGACGGTTGCGGATGCGCACCGTGCAATAGCAAACAAACTGATAGCGGGCAATCAGTCCGCCATACTGGCAGGCAACCTGTTTACCGCTCATCCGCAGTATGCAACGCTGCGTTACCTGGCCGGGCATATTGCAGAACTGTCCGGATCCCGTTTTGGTTATCTCGGTGAGGCCGCAAACGAGGCCGGTGCCTGGCTTGCCGGTGCCGTACCGCATCGTGGGCCCGCTGCACAGAAGCTGGACAATCCTGGCCTGAATGCCCGCAGTATGTTTGAACAGAAACAGTCGACTTATCTCTTGTTTAATATCGAACCGGATCTGGATTGTGCCAACACCCGGCTGGTGCTGGAAGGTCTGGAGCAGGCACAGTCTGTGATTGCATTCACCCCATACAAGTCTGCCTCGTTATTGAAACATGCTGATGTATTATTACCTATAGCCATTTATGCCGAAAATGAGGGTACAACCGTCAACGTCGCCGGTCAGTCACAGCAATTTTCTGCCTGTGTCAGCGCACCGGGCCAGGCACGCCCGGGCTGGAAGATATTACGTGTATTGGCAAATCATCTGGGTATCGTTGGCACGGACTACCAGTCGATAGATGAAATCCGCAATGAGCTTGGCAAGGTCATTTCCGGTATTGCGCCTGATAACGGTTCTGTCTGGGATCGACCCGCTGCCTTGCCAGCAATGGGTAAGCAGGTCTACCGTATTACCGAGATGCCGATGAATTCTGTCGATTCGCTGGTAAGGCGGGCACCGGCGTTGCAGGAAACGGCGGATGTCGCCGATGCGAATGTACGTATCAGCAGTATACTCGCGGCCAGTCTCGGTCTGAATGGCAGTGACAAGGTCAGGGTAGAGCAGCAGGGCGTCACACTGGATCTGACCTGTCTCGTCGACAGCAGGTTGCCCGACGATACCGTATTAATCCATGCGGCCCACCCGGCGACTGCCGTTTTGGGGTCATGGTTCAGTGATATCACGATCAGGAAAGTATAGGCGCCCATGTTAAGCACAGTATTAGGCACAATTTTCGGGTGGATTGAGACGAATATCTTGATGGCCGTTATCGGGGTCATTGTGCCAGAATCAATGCAGGACGAGGCGCTGTTGGTTGCCGGTTCAATCGTTAAAATTGTCGCGATCATTACCCCGCTGATGTTGATGGTGGCCTATATCACCTACGCAGAACGCAAGATAATCGGTTATATCCAGGGCCGGATTGGTCCGAATCGGGTTGGTTTTCTGGGTTATCCGCTGTGGGGCCTCGGCCAGCCGATTGCCGATGCGGTCAAGCTGATGTTCAAGGAAATTATAATTCCGACCGGTGCAAACAAGACCTTGTTTATTCTCGCGCCGATTCTGTCATTTGCCCCGGCAATTGCCGCCTGGGCGGTGATACCGTTTGATGATGTGATGGTGCTGGCAGATATCAACGCCGGTCTGATTTATATCCTCGCGCTGACCTCTCTTGCGGTATACGGCATTATCATTGCTGGCTGGGCCTCCAATTCCAAATATGCATTTCTCGGCGCCATTCGTTCAGCAGCACAGATTATATCCTACGAAATTGCGATGGGTTTTGCACTCGTGTGCGTACTGATCGCTGCGGGCAGTCTGAACCTGGGTGAAGTAATCCAGGCCCAGAGTGGCAGTATCCTCCACTGGTTCTGGCTCCCCTTGTTCCCGGTATTCATCATCTATTTTATCTCTGGCGTGGCCGAGACCAACCGTGCGCCGTTTGACGTTGCTGAAGGTGAATCTGAAATTGTTGCCGGTTTTCACGTTGAATACGGCGGTATGGCATTCTCAATCTTCTTTATGGCCGAATACGCCAACATGGTGCTGATATCCGTACTGGCGTCCATCCTGTTTCTGGGTGGCTGGTTGTCACCACTTGAGGGTGTGCCGGTCATCGGTGAACCTTCGGTCGTGTGGTTGCTGGCAAAAACATCATTCTTCCTGTTCCTTTTTTTGTGGTTCCGGGCAACATTCCCCCGCTACCGCTATGACCAGATTATGCGTCTCGGCTGGAAGGTCTTCCTGCCAATTACCATCGTCTGGGTTGTGATAATTTCGGCGATGGTGGTTACAGGTATACCACCCTGGTTCGATTAACGAGAGACGAAATGACCAAAGTCACACAATATTTCCAGGGACTACTGCTGTGGGAACTGATCAAGGGTCTGCAACTGACAGGCAAATACCTGTTCAAGCGGAAAATCACAATATTTTACCCTGAGGAAAAGACACCCATGTCGCCACGTTTCCGTGGCCTGCATGCATTACGACGTTACCCGAACGGGGAAGAGCGCTGTATAGCCTGCAAATTATGCGAAGCGGTGTGTCCAGCAGTTGCTATCACCATCGATTCCGAGCAAAGGGAAGACGGTACACGTCGTACTACGCGTTACGATATTGACTTGACCAAATGTATCTTTTGCGGTTTCTGTGAAGAGTCCTGTCCGGTTGATTCGATCGTTGAGACGCATATATTTGAATATCATGGCGAGAAGCGGGGTGATCTGCTGATGACAAAACAACGTCTACTCGACAACGGCGACAAGTATCAGCAACAGATTGCAGCAGCCCGAGCCAGGGACGCAATGTACAGGTAAGCAACCCGGCCTTATAGAGAACTGAAAAAAACCATTTATGTTTGAACTATATATCTTCTATTTCTTTGCAGCAGTGATGCTGTTATCGGCCACCATGGTCATAACAGTCCGTAATCCTGTGCATGCAGCCCTGTTTCTGGTGCTGGCGTTTTTCGCCAGCGCAACCATCTGGTTGCTGATGCGGGCGGAATTCCTCGCCATCATCCTGATACTGGTCTATGTCGGGGCAGTCATGGTGTTGTTCCTGTTTGTGGTGATGATGCTGGATATCAATCTGGCGAAGATGCGGGAAGGGTTCGCACAGTTTCTCCCTGTGGGTGTTGTGGTCGCCGTGTTGATGGCTGTGGCAATGGGGATGGTACTTAAAACAGTCTATCTGGATGCCGCGCATCTGGATGTGGTGACTGAACCGCCGCTGGATTACAGCAATACCCGTGAACTGGGCATAGTGCTTTATACCGACTATTTGTATCCGTTTGAAATATCAGGTGCCATCCTGCTGGTGGCGATTATTGCCGCAATCAGTCTGACACTGCGCAAGGTAAGGTCCCTGAAAACGCAGAACCCGGATGAGCAGGTGCTGGTCAAGAGCAAGGATCGGGTGCGGCTGGTCAAAATGGCCTCGGAGAAGAAGACGCCATGATTACACTCAGCCACGTACTCATACTTGCCGCGATTCTGTTCTGTATCAGTGTTGCCGGTATTTTTATCAATCGTAAAAACGTGATTATCCTGTTGATGTGTATCGAGTTGATGTTGCTGTCGGTCAATATGAATTTCATCGCCTTCTCCCACTTCCTGCATGATATCAACGGTCAGATATTCGTGTTTTTCATCCTGACTGTCGCGGCGGCAGAATCAGCCATCGGACTGGCGATACTGGTGGTGCTGTTCAGGAACAGGAACACCATAAATGTTGCTGATCTGGACACCTTGAAGGGATAGATGCGATGCCAACAGACATGAAATCAGTCTATCTTGCCATTGTACTCGCACCGCTGATCGGCTCGATTATCGCCGGCCTGTTCGGACGTGTTATCGGGCGTAACGGTGCCCATTGGGTCACCATTATTGGTGTGGGTATTTCGAGCCTGTTGTCACTGTATGCTTACAAGCATATCGTTTTCGATGGTGGTGAAATCTTTAACCAGACGATCTATACCTGGCTGACTACCGGCAGCTTGTCACTGCATGTCGGATTTCTGGTTGACCGTTTATCGGTCACGATGATGGTAGTGGTGACCTTTGTTTCGTGGATGATCCACATCTACACCATCGGCTATATGCACGAGGATCCGGGATACCAGCGTTTCTTCAGCTATATCTCGCTGTTTACCTTTTCGATGCTGATGCTGGTCATGTCGAACAATTTCATGCAGCTGTTTTTTGGCTGGGAAGCGGTCGGCCTGGTTTCGTATCTGCTCATTGGTTTCTGGTTCAAGCGTGATTCAGCCATATTCGCCAATATGAAGGCATTTCTGGTCAACCGGGTCGGCGACTTTGGTTTCCTGCTGGGTATCGCCGCAGTGGTGATGACGTTCAAGACGCTGGATTATAATGAGGTGTTTGCCCAGTTGCCGGCCTTTGCGACCGCAACCGTACAGATCCTGCCGGGTACCGACTGGTCATTGATGTCGGTCATCTGTATTTGTCTGTTTATCGGCGCGATGGGCAAGTCGGCCCAGGTGCCATTACATGTGTGGCTGCCTGATTCGATGGAAGGTCCGACCCCGATCTCAGCGTTAATCCATGCGGCGACGATGGTGACAGCCGGTATCTTCATGGTCGCGAGGATGTCACCGATGTTCGAACTGTCGGAGACAGCACTGACGTTTATCCTGGTTATCGGTACGATAACTGCATTTTTCATGGGTCTGCTCGGCCTAGTGCAGAACGACATCAAACGCGTTATCGCCTATTCAACCTTGTCACAGCTGGGTTACATGACGGTGGCGCTCGGCGTATCGGCCTACTCGGCGGCGATATTCCATCTGGTCACCCACGCCTTCTTCAAGGCTCTGTTATTCCTTGCTGCCGGTTCGGTTATTATGGGTATGCACCATGAGCAGGACATGCGCAAGATGGGCGGGTTATATCGTCACATGCCCATCACCTGGATTACCTCGCTGATAGGTTCACTCGCGCTGATAGGTTTCCCGGGCACGGCTGGATTTTTCTCGAAGGACGCGATTATTGAGGCAGTCCATCATTCAAACCTGCCGTTTGCTGACTGGGCCTATGTAGCGGTACTCAGTGGTGTATTTATTACCGCACTCTACTCTTTCCGGTTGTTCTTCCTCGTGTTCCATGGCGAGAAGCGTATGGACCACCATACCGAGGAGTATTTGCACGAGTCACCGGCGGTCGTGACTGTGCCGTTGTCGGTGCTGGCGATTCCGTCACTGGTTATAGGTGCATTCCTGATCGGACCGATGTTATTTGGCGGCTATTTCCTCGAGGCCATCTATGTCGCCCCGGAACATGATGTGATAGGTATCATCGGCGAGGAGTATCACGGCATCACCGCCTTTATCCTGCATTCATTCCAGGCGGCACCGGTGTATCTGGCACTGGCCGGGGTGTTTGTGGCCTGGTTCCTCTATATCAAACAACCGACTATACCGGCAAAGATTGCGGCACATTCCGGTCTGCTCTACCGCGCGTTAATGAACAAGTACTGGCTGGATGATATCAACCAGGCTGTGTTTGCCGGCGGAGCGAGAAATCTGGGACGGCTGTTATGGCAGATTGGTGATGTAAAGATTATTGACGGTTTACTGGTAAATGGAACAGCCCACGCGGTCCGCTGGTTCTCTGCCAGGATACGGGTACTGCAGTCGGGCCATCTGTATGATTATGCGTTTACGATGATCATCGGGTTACTGGTACTGCTGGCAGTTTTTGTTCATCGAATCATGCAGTAACAGGAATTTATATGGATCTGAACCTGCCGTTTCTAAGCCTGCTGGTCTGGACCCCGATACTGGGAGGTATCTGGGTATTGTATCTTGGTGACCGCCAGGAGCAGACTGTAAAGGTCTTTTCGCTGATGGTTTCCATACTGGTGTTTGTGCTGTCATTGATGGCCTATGCCGATTTTGATCTGACCACACCGGCCCTGCAGTTTGTCGAATACCGTAGCTGGATTGAGGTATTTAAAATCAACTATCACCTCGGTATTGATGGCATCGCCCTGCCGTTGATCCTGTTGACCACATTCACTACGATCCTGGTCATACTCTCGGCCTGGGACGTGATTGAATCCCGGGTATCACAGTTCATGGCAGCATTCCTGATACTCGAAGGCCTGATGAATGGTGTGTTTGCAGCGGTCGATGCGATCCTGTTCTACTTCTTCTGGGAAGCGATGTTGATACCGATGTTCCTTATTATCGGTATCTGGGGTGGGCCACGCCGCGTTTATGCAACGATCAAGTTTTTCCTTTATACATTTCTGGGCTCGGTATTTATGTTGGTTGCCCTGCTATATATGTATGCGAAGGGTGGCAGTTTCAGTATTCCGGACATGCATGCTTTGCCGCTGTCACTGAATGAACAGAAGTTGATTTTTATCGCCTTTTTCCTCGCCTTTGCGGTGAAGATTCCCATGTGGCCGGTACACACCTGGTTGCCGGATGCCCATGTCGAGGCGCCTACCGCCGGTTCAGTCGTGCTGGCGGCCATCATGCTGAAGATGGGCGGATACGGTTTTATCCGCTTCAGTCTGCCAATCACACCGGATGCAAGTATGGCCTACGACACGTTCATGATTGTGTTGTCGTTGTTTGCCATCGTCTATATCGGTTTTGTTGCGCTGGTACAGACTGATATGAAGAAACTGATCGCCTATTCCTCCATTTCGCATATGGGTTTTGTCACGCTGGGCTTTTTCGTCGTCTTCTCGATTGTCACCTCCACCGCAGACAACAGTGGCTCACTGATGGCGCTGGAAGGGGCGATGATGCAGATGATTTCCCACGGTTTTATCTCCGCGGCAATGTTCCTCTGTGTGGGTGTACTGTATGACCGCATGCACAGTCGCGAGATCAGTTCGTATGGGGGTGTTGCCAATACGATGCCGAAATTTGCCGCATTCATGTTGCTGTTTACGATGGCCAATGCCGGCCTGCCAGGTACTTCCGGCTTTGTCGGTGAGTTTCTGGTCATACTTGCCAGCTACCAGTCAGGATTCTGGATAGCATTTCTTGCCGCCCTGACCTTAATCATGGGCGCTGCCTATTCCCTGTGGATGTATAAACGGGTGATATTCGGTGATGTGGCCAATGACCATGTGGCGGAATTACAGGACATCAACGCCAGGGAAACCTTCTTTCTTTCCGTACTGGCGATAGCTGTGCTGGTATTTGGAATCTGGCCCGCTCCGATATTCGATATGATGCATCCGTCTATTGAATATCTGTTCAATCATATAATGCAGTCGAAAACAGGTTAACCATTAAACAGTCATGATCCCGGAAATACTCCTGCTGGCCCCTGAAATTGTTTTACTGACGATGGCCTGTATCATTTTGATTCTTGATACAGTGATAGTTGATGAAGACAAGGCCCTGACCTACTGGTTTAGCCAGGCAACGCTGGCGGTCGTGGCATTTCTGGTCGTCTGGTTATCGCCGGCAACGGAAACAATTGCCTTCTCCGGGCATTTTGTCACTGACCCGATGAGCGTGGTATTGAAGGCGGCGATTGCACTGGTGTCCCTGGTAGTGTTCTTCTATTCGTATGATTATCTGAAGAAGCACGAGATTATTCGCGGCGAATATTTTGTGCTCGGACTGTTCGCTGTCCTTGGTATGATGATTATGGTTTCCGCAGCCAGCCTGCTTACCATCTATCTCGGTCTTGAGTTATTGTCGCTGTCTCTCTATGCCATGGTCGCGATGCATAAACATCCGGTGACGGCCTCGGAAGCGGCGATGAAATATTTTGTGCTCGGTGCGATGGCCTCCGGCATGCTGCTTTATGGTATCTCGATGTTATACGGTGTGACCGGTGTGCTTGATTTACAGGGGATCTCTGCCTATATCGCGCAGAATGGTGATGCCAACTCCAGCCTGTTACTGGTTTTTGGTCTGGTGTTTATTATCGTAGGTGTTGCATTCAAGCTGGGTGCCGTGCCGTTCCATATGTGGGTTCCCGACATTTATGAGGGTGCTCCAACAGCCGTTACCCTGTTTATCAGCAGTGCACCCAAGATTGCTGCGTTTGCGATGACTTTCAGGTTACTGGCGGATGGTATGCAACCGTTGCTGGCCGACTGGCAGGGCATGTTGATGGTGCTGGCATTATTATCGATGGCGACCGGAAATGTCATTGCCATCGCACAGACCAATATCAAGCGCATGCTGGCGTATTCGACAATTGCGCACGTCGGTTTCTTCCTGCTGGGTATGATCAGTGGTACACCAAATGGCTATGCCGGTTCAATGTTCTATATCCTGATCTACGCCATTATGAGCATGGGTTCGTTCGGTATGATTATCCTGCTTGGACGCAAGGGTATGGAAGCCGACAGCCTGAACGACTTCAAGGGTCTGGCCCGACGCAGTCCCTGGTATGCCTTTATCATGCTGATCCTGATGTTCTCGATGGCCGGCGTGCCGCCACTCGCCGGGTTCTGGTCGAAATGGTTTGTGGTCAAGGAAGTTATTGCCTCGGGTAATGTATTGCTTGCTTCGATAGCCGTCATCTTCTCCGTCATCGGGGCCTTCTATTACCTGCGCGTGGTCAAGCTGATGTATTTTGATGAGCCTGAGAATATGATTGCGTTCAAGGGTTCACAACAAATGCGGTTTATCCTTAGTCTGAACGGTATTGCAGTATTGCTGATCGGGTTTATGCCAGGCATGTTGATGGGGCTGTGTCTGAAGGTTCTCGGCGTCGTTCAGTAAACCGTTATTTAGTTTGCTGTCGCCATATTAATCGTTGCAATCTTCTGGCCCAGACGGACAGAGGTGTTTGTCCTGATGGCCGCGTCCCAGTCCAGCCTGCCTTGCTGAAATAACAGTATTACAGTTGATCCCATATTAAAACGCCCCATTTCACTGCCTTTTGCAAGCTGGATGTCGGGCTGGCCTGCCAGTGGATAATGTAAGGTGTTCTGAGTTCTTTCCTTTGCGGGTGTTACCTGACCGGCCCACACCGTTTCCATACTGCCTACAAATATGGCGCCGACCATGACCAGGGCGAAACTGCCAATCTCCGAGTCAAAAATCTGGACCAGCCTTTCATTGCGGGCAAACAGATTGTCTATCCCGCGCGTGGTCGCAGGGCTGACAGAAAACAACTGGCCAGGGACATAGGTCATACTTTGCAGCGTGCCGGTCACGGGCATGTGGATGCGGTGATAATCGCGTGGGGAGAGATAGAGCGTAATAAACTCGCCATTGCTAAAGCGTTTTGCCAGTTCTGAATCACCCCCCAGCAGTTGCTCCACCGTGTAGTCACGGTTTTTTGCCTCGATCAATTTGCCGTTGCTGATTTGTCCATATTGGCTGACGGCCGCATCAACCGGCGAGACAATTGCATTATCCGCCATGTCGACCGGTCGTGCACTGTCCTTCAGCGGACGGGTAAAGAATTCGTTGAAATGACGGTACTTTTCGGGCGCAGGTTCTATCGCAATCGACATGTCAACGTTATACAGCTGAATAAAATGACGGATGAACCGGTCTTTGATCGGTGCCCAACTTATTCGTGTCAGCCGATACATCAGTCCGGACAGGAAATGTTGTGGTAACAGATGCTGGTAGAGCACCTTGATCCGATCGAGAGTCCCAGAATCTTCTCCGCTGTGTTCATCATGTTGATGGTGCTGATTCACTGGTAATTTCCTTACCTCGGCATGGACCTGTTTGCTGGTGCCATTCGCGAAGTGCAAATTTAATGATCGGGTTTCACCGGATTGTGGCGGCTTGCCGGTATTGTATAACATCAAGTGAAAATCGCCAGGCGCGAAGACCTGCCGGTAACCTGGCCCTATATCAACACGGCTGATATGCTCCATCGTGGCCATTCCATTTTTCGTGCGGCTTCGGTGCATCTCGATACGCTCAAAGCCAGCACCGTCAATGGCCACCAGTGTTACAAGTGATGTTCCTGTGTTTTCAATTTGCAGGTAAGCGGCATTCACAGGACTGGTCGGCGGACCCTCGGCGATCCACGCATCAGAGATGATCACATCATCCGCTCGAACAAACAAGTTTGCAGACAGTAACAACAGCAACAGGACAAACAGGCGAAACATATCAGTCCTGCCGGTTGATAAATTCCACTATGCTGGCGAACTGCCTGATTATCGTTTCCGCCTCATGCGGAGCAGAGAAAATGCCTGTCAACCGTGCTTGCGGGTCTATCAGTAGTATGGATGTGGAATGGTTGACCGGGTAGCTGCCATCTGCTTCTACAGCGCCATGACTTGAGGCTATACCGATCTGGCTGGCGAGGCCGTTGACCTGATCTAACGATCCGCCGAGCGCGATAAAATCCGGATGAAAATAACCGATATATCCGGCCAGGCGTTCCGGGGTATCACGTACCGGATCAACCGAGACAAAAACAGTCTGAAGGCCTGGGCTGGAGTACTGTTCCAGTCTGTCATGGATCTGGCCAAGTAATGTCAGAGTAATCGGGCAGACATCGGGACAATGGGTATAACCGAAAAACACTAAAGACCATTTCCCCTTCAGGTTTTCCAGCCCGAAGGTTTCGCCGGTCTGGTTTATGGTAGTAAATTCAGTCAGCTGTTTCGGATTGGGCCATAACAGACCGGGAACAGACTCCGCAGAGGGGGCAGGGTGATAAAAGCGGTTGGTGTATATACCAAGTAACGCACCAATGATCATCAGTGCTGTCATTAATGCCAGTGTTGTCAGGGTTTTTCTTGAAAGCATGTCTCGTTTTATCCCGTGGCGTTATCGGCACTTTGTAAAATATATCACTAAGGCCTAAAGGATACCGGTTTTTTGCCGATATATATACAGAGGTATAACCTCGACACGGACAGGGATATATCTCGCCCCGGGGATGATAGTCCACACAGTTAACAGGATAAAAGAATCTGATTTCCATGAATAATATCACTATCGTAATTGCCAATTCGAACTTTATTGAAGGGGCAGTCTCTAAATTCTAATGCAACACCTTTAGTATGGATAGGAGTATATTAAACGAGGTGTTGAACAATGAGAAATTCTCAACGACTTAACCTGTCTGAACGGGAACTGGTCGCATTGTATTATCATTCTGGCATGAGTATGCGGGACACCAATTGTTCGATAAGTGAATCGGAGTATGCCCGGGTAGGGAAGACCAGCAGGTGGAATGCAAGCAGAAATACCGGCATACCATATCTGGATGAAGGTGTCATGAATTGATAGTTGTACACGCGTATTTTCTGTGACATTTACCTTATGCAAGAGATAGGGCATTAACGGGTGCTTGGCCCACAGGCTATCTATCGGCATGATGTGCCAGAACTGTAGCCCGAATACCGGCGTCAACAGGCTGCAGGCAGGATATCGGCAGGCTTAACAAGCAGTGGCGGTCTTTTTCAGGTTTGGTATACTTGCCCGCTGTTTTATCAAAGCTATCAAGGAGCCCCTGATGGAAACGTCTGCCGCTGCAACACTAGCGATACATGATCTGAACCTGACAGCCATAATGTTGGGTATCGGCGTATTGATTGCTATTGTTGCCCGGTTTTTAAGGACACCCGATGTGGCCTTGTTGCTGATCGTGGGCATGATAATCGGGCCAGCCGGTTTCAACTGGGTGGATGTATCGATTGATTCTGAGATGAACCAGTTGATTCTGATATTCGGCTCAGCTTATATATTATATGACGGAGGCGCTTCGTTACGCCTGTCCGTGTTGAAACAGACCTGGATTACTATTACGGTCATCTCAACCATCGGGGTACTTATTACCGGGGGAATCACGGCCGCTGCCGCACACTATCTGATGGGACTGGCCTGGCCGATCGCATTATTACTGGGTGCCGTAATCGCCTCTACCGATCCTGCTACACTGGTGCCTGTATTCAGACAGGTAGCAATACGAGATCGGGTAGCACAGACCGTGATGAGTGAATCTGCATTTAATGACGCAATGGCCGCGATCTTTACCTTTACCCTGGTGGCGATAGTGATGGGTACGAAAGAGTTTTCAGCGTCAGCCGTCGTGATCGATCTGTTTTGGCAATCCGGGATTGGTGTGTTATGCGGTGCGGTGGTTGGTTATGTGGTTATGTATCTGGTCGGACACCCGCGCCGCGGCTGGGCGGCTGACCATGCGTCGGTACTGACATTGGTCTCGGTAATCATCGCCTATATCAGTGCGACCCATTTTCATGCCAGCGGCTTTATGGCTGTTTTTGTACTGGGAATCTTTATGGGGAATCAGGACGTGCTCGGTTTCAGTATG
>CAMBTO010000015.1 GCA_945870865.1 Klebsiella pneumoniae | reverse complement strand
CGCGTGACGAGATCAAGCTTGAGGAACAGGCGGCAAAATTAGAAGTGATCGAACTGGAAAACAAGCAGCGTATTGGCGTCATCAATGTACCCACATTTTACAGTGACTTTGCCGCGCAGGCACGCGGTGAACCTGATTACCGGAGCACTACCCGGGATGTGAGAAAGCTGCTACAGACGTTGCGCGAGGAAAATGTGGACGGCATCATCGTTGATCTCAGAAATAACGGTGGCGGTTCACTCTCGGAAGCACTCGAACTGACAGGCCTGTTTATTGAATCCGGGCCAATTGTGCAGACGAAAGATTCCTCAGGTAATATCGACATCAGCCGCGATCCGGACCCGGCGATTGCCTATGCCGGCCCTCTGGCAGTTCTGGTTGATCGTAACAGCGCGTCTGCCTCCGAAATTTTTGCCGGTGCCATACAGGACTACCAGCGTGGCATCATTATTGGTGAACCTACCTTTGGCAAGGGCACAGTCCAGAACATCGTTGATCTGGATCGCTTTACCCGGGATGATTCGGACCATGGACGGTTAAAAACGACGATCGCACAATTTTTCCGTGTCAGCGGCGGCAGTAACCAGCACAAGGGTGTCGTTCCGGACATCACCTATCCCACCGCCAGGCTCAATTCAGCCGAACATGGCGAACGCTCACTGGAAAACGCCCTGCCGTGGGACCAGATCAAGCCGGCACGTTTTGTATCTGCCAACGCGCCATTAAATCGCTACGACGAGGCCCGCAAGACGCATGAACAGCGGATTAAATCTGACCACCTGTTTCAGCTGTTAATGGAAGAAATGGAGCTGAGTTACCAGGCCAGTGAGAAAAAAACTATCAGCCTGCTGGAATCGGGCCGCAAGCTTGAGCGTGAAAAGCTGATTAAGGCCAGTAAACGTCTGCAAAATGAATTCCGGATAGCCCAGGGTCTCAAACCACTGGAAGAAGATGCCAGTGATGAAGAATATGAAAAAATTGAACCGGTTGATGTATTGCTAAAAGAAAGTGCAAGGATACTGGGCGATCTGGTCTACCCGGTGCCCACAGTTGCCAGCCCGGTCACCGCAGAACGGGCCGGGTTCCGCTAAATCAGAGACTGCTCTACCGGGAATGGAATACCATTCCTGCTGCCGCTATATATATATGATATTGTCCCGTCATTATCCACTGAAGTGAACAAGCCTGATGATTGGTGACTATTCAAGGTGCCCTGACGGCCGTGTGCACAATTCTATCCTTTCAGACATCCAAATGGGTCAACAGGTCATCGAAATAACGAATAGTGTTAATAAGCCCCTGTTCAAGCGGTATATGCGGTTCCCATCCAAGCTGCTCCCGGGCCAGGGTGATATCCGGCTGGCGTTGTTTGGGATCATCTGCTGGCAAGGGCATATAGACCAGCTTTGAAGCTGAGCCTGTCATTTTGATTACTGTTTCTGCCAGCTGTTTGATTGTAAATTCACTAGGATTACCCAGATTAACCGGACCGGTCAGTGAGTCAGGGGAATTCATTAATCTGATAAAGCCATCGATAAGATCATCCACATAACAGAATGATCGAGTCTGATCACCCTGCCCGTATATTGTGATTGGTTCGTTCTTCAATGCTTGGACAATAAAATTGGAGACCACCCTGCCATCGTTTGGATGCATGTGTGGTCCATAGGTATTAAAAATCCGGGCCACCTTGATTCGGAGTTTATGCTGTCGATGGTAATCAAAAAACAATGTCTCAGCACAGCGTTTACCTTCATCGTAACAGGCACGGATACCCAGTGGATTTACATTGCCCCAGTAGGACTCCTTTTGCGGATGAATTGTCGGATCACCGTAAACTTCACTGGTAGACGCCTGGAAAATCCTCGCACGGATCCTTTTAGCCAGCCCCAGCATATTGATGGCACCATGTACGCTGGTCTTGGTCGTCTGTACCGGATCATGCTGGTAATGAATTGGTGAGGCCGGACAGGCAAGATTATAGATCTCATCCACCTCGATATAGAGTGGAAATGTAACATCATGCCGTATCAACTCAAATCTTTTTGAATCCAGTAAATGACTGATATTTCGTTTGCTGCCAGTAAAATAGTTATCGACACAAATGACTTCATTGCCGTCGTTCAGCAATCTTTCACACAGATGTGATCCCAAAAACCCGGCACCACCTGTAACCAGTATCCGTTTTTGTTGATGCAACTTGCTTTCTGTCTTCACAAAAACCTTTCCATTAGCTTGATATTAATTGTTCTGGTCACAGATCACTGGCGGCACAGCGTATACCGGTTCCCCCGAGGCCACAATAACCACCCGGATTTTTTGCCAGATATTGCTGATGGTAGTCCTCTGCATAATAAAACACAGGCGCATCGATAATTTCAGTTGTAATACTGCCATAACCAGCCAGATTGAGTTTTATCTGATAACTTTCAGCAGACTCCCGGGCCTGATTACCCTGATTACTGTCGTACACATAAACGCCCGATCGATATTGAGTACCAACATCATTACCCTGACGCATACCCTGCGTGGGGTTATGTGATTCCCAGAACGCAGATAATAATTGCGAGTACGATATCTGTATGGGATCAAACACAACACGCACAACTTCGTTATGTCCGGTCATACCGGTGCATACTTCCTCATAGACAGGATTGGGTGTAAAACCACCGGCATAACCTGCGGCCGTGCTAAAGACTCCCCCGATCGACCAGAATTTCCTTTCAGCACCCCAGAAACATCCCAGTCCGAACATGGCCAGTTGCAGGTCTGGAGCGAACGGCGGACATATCACATGACTATTAACATAATGTTTGTTTGTTACAACCATTGGCTGTTTACGACCAGGCAAGGCCCGATCCGGCCCTGGAATAACCGGACTTTTACGAAACATGACTGACATCCTGTTCAAGTAATCTTCCGGCATCCTGCCCATATATGTCACGGTAAGAAAGATAAAAGCCGATGATAGTCACTGGCAACAGCACTATCCAGCCAAGCATAAAAGGAATCGTGGCTATAATGGCTAATACTATCCCGACCAGACCGTATACCAGAAATGCCAGTGAATTTTTTACACAACCAAAAAAGCTGTATTTCATTGCAGTTAATGGATTGTGTCCTTCAAAGATGATTAATGCAGGTCCGAACCAGAAGGCCATCAGCAAGGGCAAATATAATAATGATCCGGCCAGTATGACCAGCATCAATATCAACAGATTATCCAGAATTGTGACGGGGTTTCCTTCAATAATGGTGGAGAATATCACACTGCCGCCTACAGCGATTATCGCCATGCCAAACATCAGGGCCATGATCACACAGGAGGCGATTGTATAGAGGATACCCAGCAAGACCAGATTCCCGGTTGAATTGCTGAAACCGGCAAACAGGTGGTTCAGCCCAAGTCGCCCTTCATTCATCGAATCCCTGCAACCTAGTAACAATCCCCCGATTAATACCGGTGTTAATAACTGTAATAACAGCCCCGAAAAGGGAAAGGTCAGGGTAACCAATCCCATAATAAAGAGAAGAAAGCCGATACCTATCCACGCACCGGCATTTTTTTGAAAGCTGGTAAAGCCTTCGATGAACCAGCTAGCACCACGTCCAGCGGTTATGGTTCGAATCTCAGTCATGCAAGCGCTCCTGTCTATGGTTTACCAGTTTCATCGTAGACAGAATACACCAAACCAGTTACCGGCCATCATGTGGGCACTGAAATCAAACTGATCTTCTTGATTACTCCTGTCTGATGAAGAAATCTGGTCGCTCGATTTATCACTCTTCTTCTATTTCACGGCAAAAATACTGTAGTTATCTAGTTAAAAATCTCATTTTTTATACTTATCTAATTGATTAGTATGTATTTATTATAATACGCGGATTTCCATTATTTTTTTCCCAAAAATGATGTTGCATCGCACCATTAGTTGATTTATGATGCGCCGCACAAAGTCCAAAAAGACAGAAAGGAGTTGAACCATGAACGAACAATTTGAAAAGTACATTACCCCGGTACGTGAACTGAACAATCTGGCAATTGCCAATCTGGAAAAACTGATGGATATGCAGGTCAAATATATCGAAGACAGCGTAAAAGTCGGTCTTGAGCAGATGAAAACCGCTTCGAGCATCAGCGATGTAGAAGGCTTCAAGAACTATATCACCACCCAGGTTGCAGTCTCCAAACAGCTGACAGAGCGTGCGATTGAAGATGGTCGTACCGTTGCCGAACTGGGCAATACCTACGCTACAGAAGTACAGAAAGTAGTAAAGGATGCATTAAAGGTAAGTTAACGTCTTCATCCGGCTTTCCTCCCCCCCTCGGAAAACCGGATAATACGGGCCGCCCTGCCAAAACAGGGCGGCTTTTTTATTTGTATATTACGATACCAAATCTTCGAGTTGCTTTGTTTGCTTCGCAATCGCTCCAAACTGCAGTTCGGCCAGTCTGGCATATAAACCATTTGCCCTGAGTAACTGTTCATGATTTCCTTCATCAACAATCTTGCCCTCAGCCATAACGACAATTCTATCTACCTTTTTTACCGTGGCCAGTCTGTGGGCAATAACCAGTGTCGTCCTGCCTTTCATCAGATGTTCCAGAGCTTCCTGTACCAGTTTTTCGCTTTCTGCATCCAGCGAACTGGTCGCCTCATCCAGTAACAGGACCGGCGGGTTTTTCAGAATTGCCCGTGCAATTGCAATGCGTTGTTGCTGACCACCAGAAAGTCTGGCCCCTTTTTCACCCAGAAAAGTGTCATACCCTTCCGGTAATTTACGAATAAACTCATCAGCAACGGCGGCCCTGGCAGCGGCATAGACCTCTTCATCAGTGGCATCAAGCCTGCCGAGCCTGATATTTTCCATCGCACTGGCGGCAAACAACACAGTATTCTGGGGAACGATACCAATCCGGTTACGTAAGGCTGTAAGATCCGCATTTCGGATATCGACACCATCAAGCACGATCCTCCCGTTGCGTGGGTCATAAAACCGCATCAACAACTGGAAGACTGTACTCTTGCCTGCACCTGAAGGACCTACCAGCGCAATTGTCTCGCCCGGGTTAATCTTTAGCGTGAACTCCTGTAATGACGGACTGTCCGGCCTTGATGGATAATTAAAGATCACGTTTTCAATCGTAAGACCGCCCTCATTCACAGCAAATGCTACAGGTTCAGCGGGAGACATCACATTCGAACGCGATTGTAACAGCTCAAGCAGTCTTTCCATTGCACCTGCGGCACGTTGGACATCAGACCATACTTCACCGAGCGCCATTGTCGTACCTGCGACAAAGGTAGCATATAGCAGAAACTGACCCAATGTCCCCGGCGTCATGGCGCCGCTGATCACTTCCCTCGCCCCTATCCATAACACGCAGACAATCGCGCTGAATGCGGTTAACACAATGGCAGCAGACAACATCGAACTCATCATGATACGTCCGGTTGCCGTTTCAAACGCCCGCTCTGTGGCCTGGCCAAACCGATGACTCTGGAACTTTTCGAGCGTATACGCCTGGATGATGTGAATTGAATTGAGAGCCTCATCGGCCAGACCACTCAAATCCGCAATCTTGTCCTGGCTGGCCCTCGATAATCTTCTCACCTTTTTGCCATATATCAGTACCGGCATAACCACCAGTGGTAACAGCAGAAACAATAAACTGGTCAACTTCGGGCTGGTAATAAACAACATGACAAACGCACCTGTTAACATGACAGCACTGCGCAGTGCTATCGACATGCCTGCACCGAAGACAGTTTGCACCAGCGTGGTATCCGTGGTCAGACGCGACAACACCTCACCGGTACGAGTGGTCTCATAAAAGCTCGGACTCAATGTGACCACATGCGCATAAACTTTATTTCGTATGTCGGCAACGACACGCTCACCTATCCACATGACCGTATAAAATCGCAGTGCAGCAAAAATTGCGTACGCCGCTGCCAGCAATAACAGATCAAGAAAATAAAGATCAATCGAACCTACACGCTCGGACGAAAATCCGTAATCGATAACGGCCCGCAATGCGACGGGTATACCCAGTGCGGCGGCCGCAGCGACCAGCAGATAAAACGCAGCCAGACATAGCTTCACTTTGTAAGGGGCGAGAAAGGGAAATACAGCCCGTAGCGGCTTCATGTTACGGCTGACTGGCCTTTCCGAATTGTTTTTTGATTTTGCCATACAGTTCCAGTTCCAGTTACAGGTAGAAGGTGGTTGGGGCGATATGCCCAAAAGCGGGCAGGTTAGCACTGTTTGACCCAAACAAAAAATCAATTATATCTACATAATAAATGCCGTGGTGACACGACCAGCACTCCTTTTACCCTTACTATTGTAACCTGTGGAAATGACCTGCAAACAGGGTGTTTACTGCTCACTTGTGCAGCCCGGAATTCTTGACAAGGAAGTTGTACTGAATTGCTCGAATTTCTGGCTGAATACGGTATGTTAGTTGTCAAACCAGCCACTGCGCTGATATTGCTCATCAGCCTGGCCGGTGTGCTGTTGTTCATGATTAGGCGGACACGCTCAGGGACAGAAAGACATCTCGCGGTCCGGCATCTGAACCAGAAATACGAGAAGATGCAGTTAATGAGGTCCTGGTTCGGATTGAGAGAGGCGGTGGTACCGTCCATGGATATGGCCTTGCCTCTTCACATTTAAAACGAATTCGGGACAGCAAAAATAAGGCTGACTGTTTCAGTTGACCCGGTTAACGATGGGCAATTTTTCACCAGAACTTTGGTAGCAACATCCCTACAGTGACATCAGGATTTAGCGCTGATAACTTTTTTTATCTCGTCGGCGATGATGATCAGACCCTGCTCCACGAGAGTATCGTACATCGCATAGCTGATACGAATACATTCACGCCGGTGTTGCCACTTCTCCTTGAGGCCTGGGAAGAAATAACTGCCCGGCACAACAAGTACCGAACGTAGCTTCAAACGTTCGTATAACTGTTCGCAGCTAATCGGTAACCCCGGTATCCACAACCACAGAAATATGGCACCTTCTGTCTTGTGGATATAAAAATCTATACCCTCCAGTTCGCGCCTGAGTATGGTAGTGGCATGCAGTGCCTTGCGCTGGTAATAAGGCCGGATGACATTGCTGCACAGGCTAAAAATATCTCCAGTCTCGATTAAATCCAGCGCCAGGGCCGGTCCAAAACTGCCCGGGGCCAGACTGAATATCGCGTTCATTTTTGATATCGCAGATATGATCTGTTCATTGGCAATAATGATCCCGGTACGCACACCGGGCAGGCCCAGTTTGGACAAGCTCATACACAGCACGCGGTTTTCATCCCAGGTCAGTGTCGCGTCTCCGAACAGGATATTCGGAAAGGGCAAACCATAAGCATTGTCAATAATGAGAGGTACCCGGCTGCTTCTGGCCAGGTCAGCCAGTTTTTCCAGTTCATCATCGGCAATGACATTGCCGGTCGGGTTGGTCGGTCGCGAGACACAAATCGCTCCGATATCTGTACCGATATGCAACCTGTCAAAGTCGACGTGATACTTGAACTCGTGATCCCCCGATATTTCTATTAAGGGCCGGTTTGATTTGAAACAATTATTCATGAGGCATACATCGCTGTAACCGATATATTCCGGAGTCAGTGGCAATAAGATTTTTCGAAAGCTGCCGTCCTCATACTCACCCGCGAACATATTAAATAATATGAAGAAGGCATACTGGCTGCCTGGTGTCAGTGCGATATTTTCCGGGCCGATGTCCCACCCATACTGTTTATGTAACAGACGCGCGAGAGAACCAATAAACCGGCTGTCACCTTGCGGCGGGTCATAATCGCCGATTATGTGGGCCAGTTCTGCCGGGTTATCCGCGATCCGCGTCAGACGTTCCTGGAAAAACTGTAATACTTCCGGTATGTGGGCCGGGTTGCCTCCACCCAGCATCCGAATATTACTGTCGCCAGTTCTGGCACCTCCCAGATCATCCATCAGTCTGACTATTCCCGCATCCAGGGTAAACCGCTTCTGAAACAGGGAAATGCTCATCGGTACTCTTACTCCTGCGCCAGTCTTTCTATCATCACCGTCACACCACTGACAACGCGTGACATACTGTCGTAGTCCAGTGTCTCAGCTGTATCCGTTCGACGATGATAATTAGGATTACGAAAATTGGCGGTGTCTGTGACCATGATGGCCGGAAAATCGTAATACCAGTACGAGGCATGGTCCGAGCGACGAATCGAACGCTCTACCCACTCCGGGGCTATCAGCCCTTCGGAAGGAAATAGTTCCAGGTCGCGAAAATGGGTAATTGCCTGAAGCTGAAAATCTCATGAAACCAGGTTGGAAATAAAGGCAATGAAATTACCCCGGTCCGGATAAAACCTGGACAACACGGACGGGTACCGCTGGCTACCGGGCGCGTCTGAATAATAGCCAATCATTTCAAGCGCGATCATGCCGATTATCAACTCCGAACGCGTAAACGACCGTTTTGCACTGGACATACTGCCCATCTCCGCACGACGGTAATTCGGTACTTCCTCATTGGCAAAGGCAATAAACCGTATCGTCCTCGAATAGCGCTTGTCCTTCAATGCATGTGCGATTTCGAGCAGGGCGGCGATACCTGAGGCATTATCATCTGCACCCGGCGTCAACCAGGTTGTATCATAATGCGCACCGACCACAATGACCTCATCGCGTTTTTCCCGTCCATACAAGTCAACCTCGATATTCATGAATTGCTCATCACCAAACGTACGGACTGTTGGTATATAGCCGGATGATTGCAGTTGTTGCAGGATATAGTCTGCTGTCTCCGCCAGTTTTACGGATTGCCCGGCACTACGTTCACCGATAGTGACGGAAAGGTGGCGCACATGTGCCTGCAAGCGACTGCGCAATGCGTTGTGTTCCGGAGATAACGGAGTGGTCGGGAAAGGTACGGACGTACCAGGCATCGTAACTGCGATATAGAGAAATCCACCGGCGATTACCAGCGCCGTTCCCAGATAGATCAATGCCTGCAACAGCAGTTTTTTCAGATTGGATTTGACCGGTTCGTTATCGTCTTTCATGGGAGGATGTCTACACCCCGGTCATGCCAGGCTGGAGTTGTTAGTATTGGACAGGACGTTCAGTTCGCTTCCGGTTTTTCAAACAACGGATGTGTCACCCGATCTCCAGCTGCTATACCGTTTGTAGCCACCTGTCCTGCATTCAGCTCAATAACCGCACGGACCGGGCCGGCTGAGGATATTGTGTCCACCGAATAAGGCGTGGTATTTTCGGCAACATTGATAATAATTCCGTCCTCATCCACAAAAAGCATATCCAGTGACAGTATGGTGTTTTTCATCCACATTCGGGCAGGTCGGGCCGGCACATATATAAACAGCATTCCCTGATCCACCGGCATGCTGTCACGAAACATCAGTCCCCGTTGCATTTGTGCAGGCGTTTTGGCCACTTCTATCCTGTAATTAATCACACTGCCTGACGCCGTTGTCACACTCAAGGCCTCAAGCTCCGGATCCTTTGCCTGCGCAGAACCACTGATCAACCATAGCAAACTACTGAGTATCAGGCTGTAGCGCCTGTCCAGTATCAATCTCACTTCATACCCCCGAATTTTCTTTGACGTACGGCCTCATACAGGCAAATGCCTGCCGCAACTGAAACGTTCAGGCTTTCTACTGTCCCTTGCATCGGCAGGCTGACCAGATAATCACAATGATTGCGGGTATTACTGCGCATCCCCTCACCTTCTGCACCGAGGACAATTGCAACCGACATTTTCAGATCAAGATCATAAATGTTTTTTTCGGCTTTATCATCCGTGCCGACGACCCAGATGCCCGCCTGCTGTAGTTCTCGCAAGGTACGCGAGATATTGGTCACCGTAATAACCGGCGTGGTCTCCGCCGCACCACTGGCCACTTTGCGCACCACCGGCGTAATGGCAACCGCCCGGTCTTTCGGCAGGATAACGGCATCCACCCCGGCCGCGTTCGCCGTGCGCAGACACGCACCCAGATTATGTGGATCCTGAACACCGTCAAGCACGAGCAACAATCGGGGCGACTCTGACGTCATTGACAGCACATCATTTAAATCGGTGGGCATCTCGGTATGGCCAGTCCGGCAACGCACAGCAACACCCTGATGTACGGCATTACCGGTCAACCGATCCAGTGTGGCCCTCGGGACATAGTTACTGTTCAAGGCCACTTGGTCTATCAGGCGAGTGACCTGACTGATTTCATGTCCGGTTTTCTTGCCATCCTGGAGCCAGATCTCAAGTATCGATTCCGGGCGGTTCTGCAAGGCATGCCTTACCGCGTGTATTCCATAAATTATTTCAGATTCTCTGGCCATCGTTTATTGTCGCTGATTATTTCACCGGTTCAAAATCAATCTTGTTATCGTCGGTGTCGACCCTGATCAGTTTGACCCGAATCTTGTCGGCCATACGATAGGTCCTGCCGGTGCGTTCCCCCTTCAGTTGGTGATGTACCGGTTCATGATGATAATAATCACGAGGCAATGCAGTGATATGTATCAATCCTTCGACATACACACCGTCTAGCTGCACAAAAACACCAAATCCGGCCACACTGCTTATCGTCCCTTCAAACACCTCACCGATCCTGTCCTTCATGTATTCACATTTAAGCCGCTGGATCACATCCCGCGAGGCCTCTTCGGCACGCCGCTCAGTCAACGAACAATGCGTACCGGCTTCCCGCATCTGCTCAGATGAATAGGGGTAGTCATGCTGCTTCGAGAGCAGGCTGCCAATACCACGATGAACCAGCAAATCCGGATAACGACGTATCGGTGAGGTGAAATGGGTATACGCATCAAACGCAAGGCCGAAATGGCCAAGATTTTCTGCATCGTAATAGGCCAGCGGCATGCTGCGCAGCAGGACTGTCTGGATCAGGTGCGCATCCTGTCGCTCCTTGATCGCATCTATTACCCTGGCATAATCCTTTGCAGTTGGATCGTCTCCACCTCCCAGATCCAGGCCAAACGTGCCCAGAAACTCGCGTACATTCTTCAGTTTCTCTTCCTTTGGCAGCATATGTACACGGTAAAGGCAATTCACCTTGTTTTCCTGCAGGTACATTGCCGCACAGATATTCGCCGCGAGCATGAATTCCTCAATCAGGCGATGGGCATCATTGCGAATGACCGGTTCGATATTTTTTATCTTGCCCTGTTCGTCAAACTGGATTTTGACCTCGGTTGTATCAAAATCCAGCACACCCTGTATTCGCCTTTTGCCGTGCATGACCTGATACAACCGGTGTAACTCGTCAAATTGTGCTACCAGCGAGGCATACTGCTCGCGCAATGCCACGTCACGATCCACAACGATCGCCGCGACCTTCGTATAGGTCATACGCGCAGATGAACGTATCACCCCTTTAACAAACCGGTAATGGCTGCAATACCCGGTCGGGTCGATATGCATCTCGCAGATAACAGCAAGGCGATCTACTTCCGGCTTGAGTGAACAGAGTTCATTTGACAGCACTTCAGGTAACATCGGAACGACCCGGTCGGGGAAGTAGACCGAGGTACCTCGCAAAAATGCCTGATCATCAAGTTCTGTACCTGGCGTGACGTAATGAGAAACATCGGCAATGGCAACCGAGAGTAACCAGCCATCACCGTCCTGCCTGCAACAGACTGCATCATCAAAATCCCGCGCATCCTCACCATCAATAGTGACAAAGGGTGATTTGCGAAAATCCTGGCATCCCGGCGGTACGTCGACCCTGTCCGGGTTCAGATGCCGCAGCTCCTTCTCCAGCGATTTAGGCCATTCCCAAGGGATTTCATGGGTACGAATCGCCACTTCTGTCGCAATTCCGTAGGTGATGTGGTCACCGATGATCTCGATGACCTTGCCGACCGGCTGGGTATGTCTATCCGGTTGCCGGGTCAGTCTGACCACAACAAACTGGCCATTTTTTGCCTGGTTCTCTTCGCCTGCCGGTATGAAGATGTCCTGATGCAGTCGTTTGTTGTCCGGGACCACAAAACTGATACTCTTTTCGCGGAAGTAGCGCCCGACAATACGGTCGTTCGCCCGCTCCAGTACCTCGACCAATGTACCTTCAGGCTTGCCCCGCCGGTTCATGCCTGCAATCCTGACGACGGCCCTGTCTCCGTGCAGCAGCGAGCGCATTACCGTACCTGACAGGAATACGTCATCTCCGCCGGTATCCGGTACCAGAAACCCAAACCCGTCAGGATGGCCGATGACCTTGCCTGGTATCAGGTCCATCTTGTCAACCAGGCCGTACCCTCCACGGCGGTTACGGATAATCTGCCCGTCCCTGACCATTGCTTTCAACCTTTTTCTGACCGCCTGACGCTCGGCCTGGGTAGGCATGTCAAAACATGCGGCGATCTCCTTGGAGTTCAGTGGTTTGCCTGACTCCTTCAGTAATCCGAGGATCTCGTCCCGGGACGGAATGGCAATGTCATACTGCGGGGAATCTGTATTTATTCTCGTTTTCAATTTGTTCTCTGGTCGTTAAGATTGACAAGCCGTTAACGTATCGGTAAAGTCCGCCCTTCTTTTCCGATACGTGCTCTTTGCCGAGATGGCGGAATTGGTAGACGCGCCAGCTTCAGGTGCTGGTTGGGGAAACTCAGTGGAGGTTCAAGTCCTCTTCTCGGCACCAAATTACAGGTTTTTTTCCGGTGGAAACAAACCCTGCAATCTGACTGACCAATGTGCTCCTGCAAACCGTATTAATCAAACGGATGTCTGAGCACGATGGTCTCATTACGATCAGGACCGGTCGAAACAATATCAATCGACGTGCCTGTAACTTCCTCTATACGCTTCAGGTAGGCACGCGCATTCGCCGGTAACTTGTCAAACTCGCGTATACCAAAAGTGGATACGTCCCAGCCGGCATGTTCCTCATAGACCGGCTCACACTGCGCTATCGCGTCAGCGCCTACCGGCGGTGTGTCATGCAATACACCGTTAATGCTGTAGCCGGTACACATGCTGATTGACTCCAGGCCGTCGAGCACATCCAGCTTGGTGATACACATGCCCGAGATGCTGTTTATCTGGATGGACCGGCGCAAGGCCACGGCGTCAAACCAGCCGCAACGTCTTCTTCTGCCAGTGGTAGCCCCGAATTCATGCCCCTTGCTCGACAGGTGTTCCCCGGTCTCGTCAAACAGTTCTGTCGGGAACGGTCCTGAACCAACCCGGGTGGTGTAGGCCTTGGTAATACCGAGGATATAATCGAAATTTCGCGGTCCCATACCGGTACCGGTTGCGGCCCCACCAGCGGTGGTATTTGACGAGGTCACAAACGGATAGGTGCCATGGTCGATGTCCAGTAAGGTTCCCTGGGCGCCTTCAAACATGATATCCCCACCCTGCTTCTGGATAGTAAACAGGATACTGGTCACATCGGTAATCAGCGGACCAAGAACTTCAGCCGACTGCATCGCCTCATCAAGCAAGGCCTGAAAATCCAGTGGCTTGCTCTTGTAATAATGTTGCAGGACAAAATTATGGTAATCGAGTACCTCTCCAAGATGGGCAGCGAACCGCTCGCGATGGAGCAAGTCTCCAGCACGTAATGCGCGCCTGGCCACCTTGTCTTCATAGGCAGGGCCTATACCCCGACCAGTTGTACCGATCGCGGCCTTGCCTCGCGCACGCTCGCGTGCCTGATCCAGTTCAACATGGTACGGCAGGATAAGCGGGCAGGCCTCACTGATACGCAGGTTTTTGCTGACCGGGATACCACTTTGTTCAAGCAGCGTCATTTCCTTGATAAGCGCCGACGGACTGACGACGACACCATTGCCTATCAGGCATAGCACATTACTGTGCAGTATCCCCGAGGGGATCAGATGCAGGACAGTCTTTTTGCCATCAATCACAACCGTGTGACCAGCATTGTGGCCGCCCTGGAAACGCACTACTGCTGCAGTCCGTTCTGTCAACATGTCTACAATCTTGCCCTTGCCTTCATCACCCCACTGACTACCTATAATGACTACATTTTTACCCATCACGAATTCTCTTTTTACCCTGGTTGTTGTTATATGAATCTATGTCTGGCGATCGCCTGTGATCGATCTGACCTTCCACTGTCCCTGTTCGTGATACAACTCACGATCACATTGCATCTCTGCCGCCGCACCCGTTTGTCCAGGCAGGCCAGCAATCACCCGTTCACCCCGGGTTCGCCATTCTGATATCACGCCGGTCAATGCCGGATCCGCTGAGGCCGGAGCAAATATGGCGGTACGCGGCCGTTCCGGCCTGTCCGCGAGATCGTATAATAATTTCACATCCGCACTGAATCCGGTGGCCGGCCGTGAACGGCCGAATTCCCGGCCGATACCATCATAACGTCCCCCAAACGCAATGCCCTGTCCCTGACCATGCATATAGGCCGTGAACATCATCCCGTTATGGTACTTGTATCCTCTGAGATCAGCTAGATCAAACAGCAATGAGCCATCACCGGACTGTCTGCTCACCTGTTCTGCAATCCTGTCGAGTTCATCAATGCAACCAACGATACCCTCATCAATGGACTTGAACGCCGCCCTCGCCTCTGCCAGCACACTGACATCACCGTGTAAATTAACCAGCAACAGAACCACATCCGCAAGTTTAGCGTTGATGGACCACTCCTTCAACCAGCCGCGCAATTCCGGTGTCGCCTTGCGCTGCAGGCAGGAATTGATCACGGCCTCCTGCTTCGGCGTGATGCCGAGCAAGCCGATCAGCTTGCGGTAGATACCCATATGACCGATATCCACATGTACATTACTGATACCCGTAATCTCCAGTGTCTTTAGCATAAGCACCAGTATCTCGGCATCACTCTCCACACCGGCGTGACCAAACAGTTCCGCCCCCACCTGCAAGGGGGAGCGTGTGCCGCCCTGAGAACGCGGGCGTGTGTGCAGCGTCGTTCCAAAATAACAAAGTCGGGTCGGGGTTTCCTGTTTAAGGATATTACTGTCGATACGGGCGACCTGTGGGGTCATGTCCGCACGAATGCCCATCATTTTGCCGGATAGCTGATCGGTGATCTTGAATGTCTTCAGATCAAGATCCTCACCGGTACCGGTCAGCAGCGAATCAAGATATTCAATCAGCGGTGGCAACACCAGGTCATAACCCCAGCGATCAAACTGGTCCAGCATGCGCCGGCATAACAGTTCGATCTCATAGGCATCCGGAGGGAGGACTTCCTCAATGCCGGCAGGAAGTATCCAGGAATTTGTCTGTTTTATCATTTAACGTACCAGGTAAAGTAGCAGCAGTCCCAGCAGCATACTGGTAAATCCTGCCGAACGGAGCGCGGATCCTGGCATCTGGGCTGCCATCAGAAACATCCTGCGTACGCCTTCCGGATTAACAAAGGGTATTATACCTTCGATAATCAATACCAGCGCAAGTGCAGTAAGCAGATCGGTCCACATCATCCGCAATTATCGTCGTAAAACGCAGGGACCGGGCTTGTACCCTATTTACCCTGTTGGCCCCGGAAGTATTTAAAGAAGTCCGAGTCTGGCTTCAGCAACAAGATATCATTATTGCCCTGAAAACTGTTCTGGTAGGCATTCAGGCTACGATAAAATGAATAGAAGTCCGGATTCTTGCCATAGGCCGAGGCATAAATTTCAGTTGCCTGGGCATCACCTTCACCGCGGATGGTCTCGGCATCCTTGTACGCATTCGCGAGAATAATTTCTCGTTCTCGATCCGCATTCGCCTTGATACGTTCGGAGGCCTCACCACCACGTGCACGAAAATCCTTGGCAACCCGGGTACGTTCCGCCCGCATACGATCGTACACAGAGCTACTGACTTCTTCCGGCAGGTCTATACGCTTGGTACGCACATCTACGACCTCAAGACCCAGTTCGGTCTGCATCAGGTCGGTCGTCGGCTGGACGATATCAAGTATCTCACCTCTGACACCGGCTACCACCTCCTGTACCGTCCTTCTGCCAAATTCATCGCGCAAGGCACGATTGATACGCTGCCCCAGAAGGCCGTTTGCATACTCGATATCACCTCCACGAGTCGCCATGTAGAAGTTCTCGACATTCGAGATCCGCCACTTGACGTAATAATCAACAATGACGTCCTTTTTCTCGCTGGTCAGAAAGCGTTGCGCTTCCTGATCAAAATTGAGCAGGCGTGTCTCGAACTTCTGCACAGTATTGACCCAGGGGATCATCAGATGCAGGCCCGGTTCACTGGTCGAATATTCAATTTCGCGAAACTTGAATACGATCGCCTGCTCCCATTGATATACACGGTATACTGAAAAATAGCCCAGTAATACGATAGAGACGATAACCGGCATTAAAAATCTTGATGGGTTCATTATCTTGCTCCCCTGTCACGTCTGTCAGCGCGATCGTACAGGCCCTGCGAGGTCTGCCCGCTCGACGGGCTGGTAATGATTTCCGAGCTGGTCGTACCAGTCATATCCCTGACCCGGTTGTTCTCCAGTATCTTGTCTATGGGCAGATACATCAGGCTGTTACTGCCGTCGGCATCTATAAGGATCTTGCTTGTAGATGAAAATACCGATTCCATCGTGTCCAGATACATGCGCTCGCGTGTTACCGCCGGGGCACGTTCGTATTCGGTCAACATCTGCTCGAAACGCGAGGCATTACCTTCGGCCTCTGCTATCACCCTGGCCTTGTAGCCATTCGACTGCTCACGAATACGGGCCGCCTGACCACGTGCCTGTGGCAGGATCTCGTTACGGTAGGCCTCGGCCTCGTTTACCAGTCTTTGTTCATCTTCGCGTGCCTTGATAGCATCATCAAACGCATCCTTTACCGCCTCTGGTGGCTTGGCGATCTGCATGTCCACCTTCACGATCAAAATACCGGCCTTGTACTCGGTCAGAATCTCCTGCAACAGGGCCTCCTGGTCCTGGGCCACATCGCTACGGCCTTCAGTCAGGACGAAGTCGAGCGTACCCTTGCCTATCACAGCGCGCACAGCACTCTCGGCAACCTGAAGCATGGTCAGGTCAGAACTGGCAACATTGAACAGAAAGTCGGTCGGTTCGTTGATACGCCACTGCACGGCGACCTCGACATCAACGATGTTTTCATCCTGGGTCAACATCGATGCATTATTCTGGAACGATCGCACCTGACCGACGTTGATCCGTTCTACCTTGTCGATAAAGCGGGGCAACGCGAAGTTCAGACCCGGTTGCATAGTCTTCTGATATTTACCAAACCGCAGCACGACGCCGCGCTCCTGCTGATCTATTGTGTAGGTGATGCTGTAGAGGAACCATGCGACCACAATGATGAGTACACCCACCAGCGCAAATGACATGTTTTCATTATTGCTACGCCCGGACCCGGAACCGGTAGACTTTCTGCCGAAAATACCACCCAGACCGTCCTGTATTTTCCGGATTATTTCATCCAGATCCGGTGGCCGATCGCCATTACCCTTGCTGCCCTTTCCCCAGGGATCCTTGTCATTATTACCTCCGGAAGGTTCATTCCAGCCCATTGCATAACTCCAGATTAGTCATTTCTTGAAAAAAGTCTGTTAACTATCGCGATGATAGTACCATATTCCAGCCAGATTTTTATTGTAACATAGACAGGTCTTTGCCATGGTCACGGCACAGGCGTTCAAGTAACGGGATATCAATATTTACTTGTAAAATCCAGCCTCCGGACTCATCGACAATCTCGTCCTCTACCGCGCCCTGCTCAAACAATCTGGCCCTCAACTTGCCCGCTTCCGCAGGCAGGTGTAACCGGTAGGTTTGATGGCCGGGACGGAAATAAGTGCCGATCAACTGCTTTAATTCGGGAATACCAGCGCCTGACCGGGCAGACAACCATATTTTGGATGTTTCGCCTTCATGGTTTTCCACCATAACGGCAATATTGCCGGAGATGTCTATCTTGTTAAATACCATGATCTGCGGAACAGACCCGGCTCCAATCTCATCAATAACCTTGTTGACCTGTTCAATATGATCAAGCCGCTGATCGTCATTCACATCAACCACATGTAGCAGCAGGTCAGCCGACTTGACCTCTTCCAGTGTGGCGTGAAATGACTGGATCAGGTCATGGGGAATGTGACGGATAAATCCGACTGTGTCACCCAGAATAACGGATGTTCCCGGCAACATCTCAACCTTACGCAACATGGGATCGAGTGTGGCGAACAACTTGTCTGCTGTATACGCCTCGGCGCCGGTCAGTCGATTGAACAGTGTCGACTTCCCCGCATTGGTATATCCTACCAAAGAGACCACCGGTACACCGGACCGTTGCCGCCAGCGGCGCCCCTGGTTTCTCTGGCTACGTACCTTATCCAGACGACTATTGATGGTCTTGATCCGTATACCCACCAGTCGCCTGTCGGTTTCAAGCTGGGTTTCACCCGGCCCGCGCAGACCAATACCACCCTTCTGACGTTCAAGATGGGTCCAGCCCCTGACCAGTCGCGTAGACAAATGTTGTAACTGGGCAAGCTCCACCTGCAGCTTGCCTTCGTAACTGCGTGCACGTTGGGCAAAGATATCGAGGATCAAACCGACACGATCCAGTACACGACACTTCAACTCCTTCTCCAGATTACGTTCCTGGGCAGGACTGAGTTCGTGATTGAAGATGACAACCTCGGCACCGTGTTCGGCTATCCAGGCACCGATCTCCGCGACCTTACCGGTACCAATAAAGAAGCGGGCATCGGGCCGATCGCGCGTGCCGGTAATAACAGTGGCGGGTTCTGAACCCGCCGAGGTAACCAGATGAATAAATTCATCCAGCTCCTCATCAAAACGGGTGTTATGAAAATTGATGTGTACAAGTACGACCCGTGGGCCTTTACTGCTTACGGGTTCATTCAAACCGGATTACACTCACTAATATCAATCGCTCTGTTCTTCCTCATCAGACCGTGGCAACTTCACACTGCGCGCCGGAACGATGGTCGAGATGGCATGTTTATAAACCAACTGGTTCACCGAGTTCTTTAACAGGATTACAAACTGGTCAAAAGATTCTACCTGCCCCTGCAGTTTAATCCCATTAACAAGATAGATTGCCACCGGGACCCTGTCTTTTCTGAGTGTATTCAGAAAGGGATCCTGCAAAGTATGTCCCTTGCTCATAATGGTTCTCCTTTTATAGTTATTATTTAACGCTTTGTTTTAACGGTGTAATCTTCCGTGATTGTTTATCCATTACAGTCACTCACCTGCAGCCTATAGGCTACAGTCTATACGAATAGACCGGATTTTGACCCAAAAAATTAAGTAAATCATGTGATACTTTGGGGCGATTCGCATCAATCCAGTGCGCATTCTGCTCGCTCCTAAGCCAGGTCAATTGGCGCTTGGCCAGCTGGTTTGTAGCGTATATTCCCTTTTCTATCATGGTGTTATAGTCATAATCACCGTCGAGATACGACCACACTTGCCGATATCCAACCAGACGCATCGCCGTACTGCTGGCGGTCAGACCTTGCCTGGCGCGCAAGCGTTCGACCTCGACTACCAGTCCTTGCTCCAGCATGTTCACGAACCGGAGGCGGATATGCTCGCTCAAATCCGAGCGTTGTGCCGGAGCCACGATCAGCTTGATCACCGGATTGACCAGCGCCTGGGTCCGGCCCTGTTCATGCAGAGTGGAGATCGGTTTACCGGTCAGCTCATATATCTCCAGCGCACGCTGGATGCGCTGCGGGTCATTCTGATGTATCCGCGATGCAGCAACCGGGTCAACCGTTGCCAATCGTTCATGCAATACACCCCAGCCAACGGCTTGCGCCTGCGCCTCGATCCGGGCCCTGACCTCCGGATCCGCAGCAGGCATTTCCGAAAACCCATATTGTAGACTGCGAAAATATAGACCTGTTCCACCGACCAGCAACGGTATCCTGCCCTGAGCATGGACTGCAGCAATCTCGTGCCGTGCATCCACACAAAACTGACCGGCAGAATAGACCTGCTCCGGCTCACAGACATCAATCAGACGATGTGGTGCGACTGCGAGTATGTCCGCTCCAGGCTTGGCTGTACCGATATCCATACCCCGATACACCATCGCCGAATCCACACTGATAATATCGACCGGCATAGAGCGCACCAGTTCAACCGCGAGCGCGGTCTTGCCACTGGCGGTGGGTCCCATCAGGAAAATAACCGGCAACGACGCAGACGGATTAGTTGTGCTCATTTAAGAGCAACCGCAATTGATCAGGTGACCAGCTCCGCCACAGACCTGCACATTGAGGCCCCGCTATCACCAGACCCGACTGTGCCATTTGCTGTAACTGCTCTGCCATCTGTGCCAGCGTATATTGGCCGGATGACGGACGGGTACCGTGCAGGGCCAGCAGTTCTAGCAGTGTTTGCCCCGAGGCAACACTGCCCATCTCTGCATTTTTCAAACCGGCAAACATGTCGCTCAGCAAGGGCTGGATTTCCAGATCCGGTAACAGCGTCGGTAAAGTACGTACCACCAGTGATTGTGGTCCGGAAAGATCTATCTGCAAACCGTATCTTGCGAGTACATCCAGATACGCAGTCAACAAGGTGATATCCCGCTCAGTGGCGGTGTATAACAGCGGGACCAGCAGAGGACGTACTCGGATGCCATTTGTCGCGAGCTCCTGTTGCAACCGATGATGCAAATAGTGCTGCCGGGTACGGTGGAAATCTAGCACACACAGCCAATCATTATGCAAGATCACGACGAGATCGCCTTCGAGCACGGCCAGTGGCACACCAAGAGGGTTGCTTTGCCGGTCAGCCAGCGGTTCGGCCTGATAGGCTGATGCCAGCTCACGTAACCGGCTTGCACCCGCCTTCGATGCAGACCTATGCATGGGACCCTGGCTGCCGGCAAGATCACCTGCCGCGACACGTTCCCCGGATACACGCAGCGCAGCAAACACAAAATCATGCACATTACGGGCATATCTGAAGCGCACCTCCTGTTTGGTGGGATGCACATTTACATCAACCAGCGTTGGCTCGATTTGCAGATTCAGGATATAGGCCGGATAACGTGCCGCCGGGATCTCCTCTTCAACGGCCATACGTATCGCATGGGTGATCTGGCGATCACGAATCACCCGGTTGTTCAAATACAGATACTGCTGGTCTGACTGACTGCGCGCCGTCACCGACATGCCGATCCATCCATGGATATGCATCTGTTCCGCACGCACATCAATCGGTCGCGAGTTGTTGTAAAACCCCGCCCCCATTATTGTCGATAAACGTGCCTTAAAATCCGACTCGACCGCCGGGCAACTCAACACGGCACGTCCGTTGTGACGCAGGTTGACCTGGATATCCAGACGGCTCATCACCAAGTTTTTGACCATCTCCAGTATATGCAGGAACTCAGTCCGCTCGGAACGCAGGAACTTGCGACGCGCCGGCACATTGTAAAACAGGTTCATCACCTCGATGGACGTACCGGGCGGATGGGCGGCGGGCGCCAGCTCCGTCACTCCCAGCGCAGGATCCATACGCAGACGGCGTGCATACGGCTCCCCCGCTATACGTGAGGTGAGTGTAAATCCGGACACGGATGCGATACTAGACAAGGCCTCACCACGAAACCCGAGCGTAGCGATCGTTTCCAAGTCCTCTGGTGTACGTAACTTGCTGGTCGCATGGCGCAGGACCGCAATCTCCATATCGTCGGGATGGATGCCTGATCCATTGTCACGGATGATAATCGAGCGGGTGCCCCCGGCCTCTATGTCGATATCAATACGTGTTGCACCCGCATCAATACTGTTCTCGATCAACTCCTTGACCACGGACGCCGGGCGCTCAATGACCTCACCGGCGGCAATCTGGTTGACCAGTGTACCCGGCAGCAGTGCAATTCGATTTGGAAGTCCCGGCGCTGACATGTCGTCAGATTAGCCGACACAGGCGGGCGGGTGAAGTATTTAATTTACTCTAGCTACCCGAGGTCGGTATCATCAGTTTCTGGCCGATGCGGATTCGATCATTGCGCAGGCCATTCGCCTGACGCAGGGTGTTCAGGCTGACACGGTAACGTTCGGCGATGCCTGACAAGGTGTCACCCCGTGTAATCATATGTTCCTGCTCACGGTTCAGCGCGATGATCGAATTTTCCGGTGGTCGCAGCCGGAAATAGCCAACCAGGCCATCCAGTATGGCGTTTGTTAATGTATCCTGAAATGCGGCACTGCGCAGTTTCTTTTCTTCTTTCGGATTGGAGATATAGGCCGTTTCAATCAGCAGTGACGGTATATCAGGTGACTTCAATACCACAAACGCCGCAGATTCAACATGATTCTTGTGTATATTTCCCACCTTTTTCAGACCACCCAGCACACGCTCGGCCACATCAATGCTGGCCTCCAGACTGGCCGTCTGCGACAAATCCAGCAACACAGAGGCAAGCACATTGTCCTTGTCCTCCAGCTTTACACCGCCGATCAAATCGGCCGCGTTTTCGCGGGCAGCCAGCCATTTGGCGTGTTCACTACTGCTACCACGTTGAGATAACACATAGACGGACGAACCGGAGACCCGGGGATCCTTGAAAGCATCTGCATGGACTGACACAAACAAGTCGGCCTTGTGCTTACGTGCCTTGCGAATACGGTCGCGCAGACTGATGAAATAATCACCATCGCGGATCAGCACTGCACGCATGCCATTGACCCGGTTAATCTTCTCGGCAAGCTTCTTGGCAATCTTTAACGAAATCACCTTTTCATGCGTACCTGACGGGCCGATTGAACCGGGATCATCTCCACCGTGACCGGCATCAATCGCGATGACCACTTCACGCGTTGAACTGTCAGGAGGCGTCGGGGTGTTGCTGGGCTGTGGACTTGAGGAAACCGCAGGCTGGAGCACGGCCACCTGCTCGGTCTCGCTGGCCACCTGTTCGCTGGTTTCATCATAGATATCAACCACCAGACGGTGGCTGTACTTTTCATTTTGTGGTAACTGGAAGCTGCGGACTTTTGAAGATTTCTTCAGGTCGAGCACGATACGCAAACCCTGACCCTGAGTGGAGTTTCTCAAACTGGAGATAAATCGGTCTGCTGTTACCGGACCTGGCAGCTTGTTAAGCAGGGCCGCTTCTTCAAAGTCGATGACCATACGAGCCGGTTCATCCAGCGTGGTCACCTTGTGATCAACCGGTCCGTCCAGATCAAAGACCACTCGCGTATTCTCAGGTGCGGCCCAGATCCGCACGCTTTTTATCGTCACAGGCGCAGCCGCGAGCATCACGGAAAACCCGATCAGGATAAAGCTCGAAATTAGTTGAATGATCACAATACTTTGTTCAATTCCTGTTTATTACAGCAATAGTTTCAATTTTTTATGAGAAAATCAAGCTATCTTACTGTTTTAATGGAATAAAATCAAACGGTCAAATTGTCATATGGCGAATTTTTTATTTAATATCAATAACTTACCCTGTATCGTGGAGGAAACCAGTTCAAGCTGCCGACCGTCATTATTTATCTTAAATCGTATCAGCAGGTCGGGTGACCCGATTGTTTGTCCCGCCATCTCTGGCCACTCAATCATACAAACCGCCCCATCCGCCTGGTAATCCCGAAAGCCAATTGCCTCTACCTCATCCGGATGTTTGACCCGGTAAAAGTCAAAATGATAAATCGTAAAGTCATCCAGTGGGTACGACTCGACCAGCGTATAGGTCGGGCTTTTGACCGTACCGTCATATCCGAGCCCACGCAAAAAGCCCCGGACAAATGTCGTCTTGCCCGCCCCGAGATCGCCGCTGAGGTGAACCTGCATTCCCTGAAACACCAGTAGGGCAAGTTGCCTGCCTAGTTGCTCCATCGCCTCGGGAGTATCTGCAAACAGATGCATGACTCAGGGATTCAGCAGTTTACGAATGACAGGAATCAGATCGGTGGCGAGCAGGCCGCGTTCCCCTTCGCTGGTAGCCAGCAGGTCCGCGGCAGTGGCATGGACAAATACTGCTATCCTCGCTGCATCAGCCGCCTGCAGCCGCTGACACAGCAGCCCGGCTATCAGCCCGGTCAACACATCACCCATCCCGCCGGAGGCCATACCTGGATTACCTGCCGTGCAAATAGAGATACGACCGGCCGCGTCTACTATAATCGTGCCGCTGCCTTTCAATACGATCACCCCACCAAAACTGGCCTGGAGCGCGCAGGCTGCGGCAAACCGGTTAGCCTCTACCTCGGCCACGGTCATACCAAGCAGACGTGCAGCCTCGCCGGGGTGAGGCGTCAGGATCCAGTTTTCACGGCGTACAGGGTCCTCGGCCAGCAGGTTCAACGCATCCGCATCAAGCACCAGCGGCAATGCGGTATCAAGCACCCGTGTCAGCAAGGCGCCGGACCAGTTCGACTGCCCCAGACCAGGACCGATGGCCACTACACTCGCCCGCTCAAGCAAGCCCGACAGGTCGGCAGCCGACTCGACACCCGTCGCCATTAACTCCGGTCGGCTGTTCGGTATCACATACGCATGTTCCGGACGGGTCGCGATACTGACCAGCCCGGCCCCGCTACGTGCGGCCATCTCACCACACATACGCACCGCACCGGCATACCCATAATCGCCACCTACAACCAGCAAATGACCATAATGGCCCTTGTGGGCAACCCGCGAGCGTTTGCTCAGCAGACCGACGGTGGCGGCCGTGTCCAGTAAATCCGCCGACGCTGTAACCCTTTCCAGTATTCGTTGTGGCACACCGAGGTCATTAAACCGGATCAGACCACGACATACCGCCGAATCACCGGTATACAGCCCTTGCTTGCGGCCAATAAATGTAATGGTAACATCGGCGCAAACCACAGCGCCCATCGCCTTGCCCGTGTCCGCGTTCAGTCCGGAAGGTAAATCGATCGCGAGGACCGGCTTTGACCCACGGTTGATAGCACGAATGGCCTCCAGATAAACACCGCTAACTTCGCGATCCAGCCCGATACCAAAGATCGCATCGACGATTACTTCGGCGCTATCCAGCGCGTCTGTACTGAATGTTTGCACCATACCACCGGCATCCAGATAACGGCGTGCAGCGATAAAGGCATCGCCTTTTAATAAATCGGGTAATTGCAATGCGAGTACTATGACTTGCCTGCCCTGCGCTGCGGCAAGTGTAGCAACGATATAACCGTCACCTGCATTATTACCAGCACCACATACGATAACAATGCACCTGGCCTCCTGCCAGTTTTCCACCAGCAAGTCCCACACAGCCTGACCGGCACGCTGCATCAGATCAATGCCAGTTATGGTCTGCTCGGCAATAGCAATCTGGTCCAGTTGCCGCACCTGCTCCGCCCGGAACAATCGACAATCCGGCGCTGGCAGTATGTCAGTCACGGCAGGTTAAAATATTTGGCGCGGTAGTGTTGCAATTCTTCAATCGAGTCCTTGATATCGTTGAGTGCAAGATGGCTGGAGTTCTTCACAAACTGGTCCTTGCCGTTGGTCCAGCGTTTGATCAGTTCCTTCACCGTACTCACATCAAGGTTACGGTAATGGAAGTATTTTTCGAGTTCGCGCATGTGCCGGTACAGGAAGCGGCGGTCCTGGCAAATACTGTTGCCACAAATTGGTGAGCAATTTGCCGGCACATGTAGCTTCAAAAATTCCAGTGTCAACTGCTCCGCCTGCTGTGTCGTCACCATACTTTTCCTGACCCGATCCAGCAAACCGGAGCGGCCATGCTGTTTCGTGTTCCATTCATCCATCCGGTTGAGGATGTCATCCTCATGGTGTATCGCCAGCACCGGACCTTCGGCGATCGTCTTCAGACTGGAATCGGTGACGACAGTGGCAATTTCAATGATATAATCCGCATCAGGATCGAGACCGGTCATTTCAAGGTCTATCCAGATAAGGTGATCAGTTGACTGTGTCATCAGTTTTTTCCAGTGGAATTTCCAGTCATTCTAACCCTAATCAATTGAAATTCGATACCTGAAATCAGTAGGAATCCGCTTATGAATCTGTTCAGTTACCTTTTCCTCGCCGCACTGTTCGGCAGTTTTGCCGTGCAATGGCTGCTTTTGTACCGGCACCGGTCCCATGTCAGCCGACACAGGGAAGCTGTCCCTGCACAGTTTCGCGACAAGGTCCCACTGGAGGCGCATCAGAAGGCTGCTGACTATACCGTCGCCAAATCCTCACTGGCGAGGATCGATCTGGTGATCAGCGTTGTGCTGCTGTTGTTATGGACACTGGCGGGTGGTCTGGAACTGGTTGACCGTTTCTGGCGCGGCCTCGACCTGTCCGTCATCTGGACCGGCACCGGTGTCATGCTCTCAATCATGCTGATCTCCTCAATACTGGATCTGCCCTTGTCACTGTATCGTACCTTTGTTCTGGAAGAAAAATTCGGTTTCAACAAAACCACCGTGCGCGTGTTTATGACTGACATGCTGAAGAACACCGTGCTGAGCCTGCTGATCGGTTTTCCCATGCTCGCCCTGATCCTCTGGCTGATGGATAACGCAGGTGAGATGTGGTGGCTATATGTGTGGATGACCTGGTTCGGTTTCAGCCTGTTCATGATGTGGTTCTATCCGGCGTTCATCGCGCCATTGTTCAACAAGTTCCGCCCGCTCGACAATGTGGAGTTACGCACTCGTATCGAGGCCTTGTTAACGCGGAACGGCTTCGCCAGTCAGGGTATCTATGTGATGGACGGCTCTACACGCTCGACCCATGGCAATGCCTACTTCACCGGTATGGGCGGCAACAAACGCATTGTGTTCTTCGATACGCTGATGAATGAACTGACAAACGAAGAGATCGAGGCCGTGCTCGCACATGAGCTCGGACATTTCAAATGCAATCACATCAAGAAGCGCATTACCATACTTGGTGTGATGTTCCTCGCCGGTTTCGCCCTGCTCGGCTGGTTAATCGACCAGCCCTGGTTCTATACTGGACTTGGCGTCAGCAGCGCATCCACCTGGATGGCACTGACGCTGTTCATGATGGTCATCCCGGTCTTTACCTTTTTCACGCAACCGCTGTTTTCGTATTATTCACGTCGACATGAGTTCGAGGCCGATAACTTCGCCGCCGCCCAGGGTCGCACTGCGGATCTGATCCAGGCACTGGTGAAGTTGTACAAGGAAAATGCGAACACACTGACACCGGACCCGCTGTACTCAGCATTTCATGACTCCCATCCACCCGCTCCGGTGAGGATTGCACACCTGTTGGGAAAATAACGGGTACGGAATTAATGACTGATCTAGAGTTCATCTCAGCTACCCAGTCTGAGTCCACGGCCGAGTTTACCCAGAGCCTGTCTATCCTGGGCCGGTAATGCAAAGCGTAACCCGGACCACAATACCATCAAGTATACAGTCATTAAAATAATACCTTGAAGCAGGGCCGGGGCTGACGCTGTTAACCTAGCTGTAACAAACATCACCAGACAGGACGTCAGTGCTGCACCGACGATCTGTATAAACTTCGCATCAAAGTAATAAAGATTATCCATCCGGGATAATTGCCAGACTGAAAGCATTGCCATGATAACCTGCCCGGATGCCACACCGAGCGCCAGTCCAGTCGCACCATACTCCGGAAATGCCATCAGGATAACGATACTTGCAACAACCAGTCCAATAACAGTATTCAGCATCGGGATTAAGCGGTTGCTGAAGACTTGCTGGATCGCAGTAGCCGGACCCAGCATCGCCTCAAACCCGCGTGCGCAAGTGAGGATAACCACCATCGGCCATGCAGATACTGCGCCGGTAACAAACAGGCCAAGCAGTGTATCCACTGATAATATCAGCAGCATCACGGTAGGTAGCGCCAGTAACAGGGAGATACGTAATGAAAATGTATACAAGGTTTGCAGGGTAGCGAGTTTCCTGTTTTCACCAGATGCGGCAACTGGCGAAATCACATGCGAAAAAACGGTTCCAACCATTTGTGGAATACTCGCCAGTTTGCGGGCTATGCTATACAGACCTGCTGCATTGGCCCCCGCCACACCCGGCAGGAACACATTCAGAAACAGAACCGGCACATCTGAAAAGATTCGACCCAGTATATTTGAAGGCAAAACAGATATTCCGGAAAGCAACAGGTTATGCAGTACCGGTCTGGATAGCCGTGTTCTCCACACCAGGCCCAGACTGACATATCTGTTGAGGACACGAAATGAAAGAACCACTGTCAGTAGCAGTGATATCAGATGTGCCAGCAATAACGCCATAATATCCAGCCCCATCCACCAGAAAATCACAGCCAGCACCAGTCGCATCACCTGTTCCCAGAATATGCGCAGGCGTATTTCGGGTCCAAACGCCTTGCAGGCCCTCAACATGGACGTAATAATCTCGACCATCGCCCACAAGGGTATCGACCAGACAAATATGCTGATTGCCAGGACAAGGTGAGCCTGGTCCTTGTCTGCCACATTGAAAAGTGGCGCAATAACGGGTGCCGCCAGCGATAATATCGCAGCGACGATGATAGGCGGTATAACACCGAGCACAAGTGCACCCTTGATGATTCCTGCCCTGACGTTTATGTCAGATTCATAGGGCAGGACCCGCTGCAAGGCATTCGTCATGGCCAAATCGGTGATTTTTTCTATCACATTGACCAGTGACCAGAGTACTGCATACAAGCCATAGGATGCCAGTCCGAACATCCAGGTGTAGGCCGGTTGGGTGATGAGTTCAATGATCGATCCGGTTCTGGCCAGAAATACTGAACCAATCCCCTTTGCTACCGCCGGCCTTGCATCGTTGTTGTGCTTTGCTGTCATTATGCTCATACGATTATATTCATGAACTGCAAGATTGCATTGGCCGCCCTGCGGGAAGATGGCTCTTCAGTGATATCAAACGTATATTTAAATAATTCCACCTGTCTTGCCAGGTATGTGCCATGGGTCAATATTGCGCATTCAAGACAACTGTGCAAATCCTGAATGTCATCAAACACGAGACCCTTATGCCAATCCAAGTAGTTTGGATCCTTGTCCCAGGCCACCTTATGGGTATTGGCAAACACACACGGTCGTGGGTTCATAATAAATTCCCATATCTCGCTACTGACATCTCCAAGATAGATATTGGAGGCAAGTGTATCGCTCATATCAGTACACACAATACTGCCGGTATCGATCAAGATATGTGGGCATCAGGCCACTGAGGGAGATCCAGTATCCAGATTCGCTAAAAATGCATCTATTCGGTTGCGAACACAACCGTATAACTTGAAGTTTTAAAGCGGAGGGGCTAACTGGACAGATATTGCAGCCTAGACCTCGCGTCTGCCTGATATCGCCTGTGACAACGTACCGCTGTCGACATATTCGAGCTCACCCCCCATCGGCACACCGTGGGCGATGCGCGAGACGCGAATCTTTTTCCGGCGCATAATCTCGCTGATGAAATGGGCGGTGGCCTCACCTTCAACCGTGGAATTGGTCGCAAGGATCACCTCCGTGACCTGTCCCTGATCCACCAACGAGGACAATAAATCGAGACCGAGGTCTTCCGGGCCGATACCGTCGAGCGGCGATAAATGGCCCATCAACACAAAATAAACGCCGCGATAACCGGCCTCTTCCACCGCATACACATCCGCCGGACTCTCGACGATACATAACAAGCCCTGATCACGCTTGTCACTGCTACAGATTGAACAGATATCCGTCTCACTGAAATTCCGGCACCGCTCGCAATGACCAATACCGTCCATCGCCTTCATCAACGCACGTGCAAGATTGCGCGCGCCTTCACGATTACGTTGCAACAAATGATAGGCAATACGTTGGGCCGACTTCTTGCCGACACCGGGCATACAGCGCAGTGCGCCGATCAGCTGGTCTAGTTTGGAAAATTCAGACATGGTATGAGCAATTATACCCGTGGTTCGAGAGCAGCAGGATTAAAACGGCAGATTCATACCGGCAGGCAGATTCAGCCCGGAGGAAAACGCGGACATCTTTTCTGCAGACAGCTTTTCCACCCGGCGATTCGCATCATTGACGGCCGCGGCGATCAGGTCTTCCAGCATTTCGATATCATCACCTATCAGACTCTTGTCGATCTGCACCTTGCGGATATCGTGCTTGCCGGTCATCGTGACCTTGACCAGCCCGGCACCGGATTCACCGGTGACGACCGCCTGGGCTATCTCATCCTGTACTTTCTTCAGGTTCTCCTGCATCTGCTGGGCCTGTTTCATGATATTACCGAGTCCGGCCTTCATGGTTTATCTCTCACTCTGTTATCGCGGTTGTATGGACTTCTGGTCAATGCTGGCGTTAAACGCATCCTGCATCTCGCGGACGAACGGGTCCTGCTGGAACGAGGACTTCGCCTGTTCGCGTAGGCCCTGCTCGGCCTGCACCTTCTGTTCGATGGGTGTTTGAGTCTCCGGTTCCTCGACGTTGAGGATCAATTTGACCTCGGCGCCATAATTGTCCGCAATCACCTTCTGTAACTTGTCCTTCATGTTCGTCTGCAACAGGTGCTGTTGCGCCGGGCGCAAGACCAGATGCACACGGTTGTCCGTGCGCTCCTTCAGTACACAATTGCCGGCAAACTCGCGCACCAGACCGGTCAGCCCGAGCTCATCGATCATCTGCAACCAGTCCTGTGACCCACTGGCCTTTTTAATAGGCGTGGCTTCGGCCCGGGTCTGTGGTACCGGTGCGGCGGTCGGTGTGGCCGTCGGTGTTCTTACCGGGGCACTCGGGGCAGACACCAGAACCGGTCGACTGCTACCGGGTGTGGTCGCCGCTGGTCTAAACGCCAGCATGCGTATCATCGTCATCTCGAAACCGACGCGCGGTTCCGGAGCGCCGGACAAATCACGCCGACCGTTCAACGCGATCTGGTAATAAAGTTGTACATCTTCCTTGTCAAACTGACCGGCCAGCGCGGCAATCTCCGGGCGAATTTGCTCCACCTTGCCGCCGGTGACCTGACAGACCGCGATATCATGCAGGTCGGCCAGTAATTCGGATAACACCGCATCGTAGTCCGGGTTATGTTCGTCCATCGCGTCGATGCACTGGACCATCGCGGCGGCATCACCGGCCGCGAGCGCCTGGAACAGCGCCGCCAGATCACTGCTGTCTATCGTGCCGAGCATCTCGCGGACCTCGGTCTCGCGCAGGGCGCCATTGCCGAAGGCTATCGCCTGATCCAGCAGACTCAAGGCGTCGCGCATACTGCCATTCGCACCGGCGGCGACCAGCCGTATCGACACCTCATCGGCCTCGACATTTTCCTTCACCAGGATATCGCGCAACTGCCCACCAATCTGCTCACGCGTCAGATGCTTCAGGTTGAATTGCAGACAGCGCGACAGGATCGTCACCGGCAGTTTCTTCGGTTCAGTGGTCGCCAACAAGAACTTCACATGCGGAGGCGGTTCTTCCAGTGTCTTTAACAAGGCGTTAAAACTGTGCGCGGAGAACATGTGCACCTCATCGATCAGATACACCTTGTAGCGGCCACTGCTCGGGGCATATTGCACATTGTCCATCAAGTCGCGGGTCTCATCGACCTTCGAACGGGACGCGGCATCGACCTCAATCAGGTCAACAAACCGGCCTTCATCAATGGAGACACAGGCGCTGCACTGGCCACAGGGGGTAGAGCTGACACCTTTCTCACAATTGAGGCATTTGGCCATGATACGGGCCAGCGTGGTCTTGCCCACACCGCGGGTACCGGTAAACAGGTAGGCATGGTGCAGACGATCAGAATCGAGCGCATTGCGCAAGGCTGCCAGCACATGGGTCTGTCCGACCATATCTGCGAAGGAATGCGGCCGCCATTTTCTGGCGAGTACCTGATAGGTCATTGTCTGTCTGCTTCCGGATTTGAGATCGTCCGGGGCAGCACAGGTGCACAGCTGCTCCGGTAATGCATTCAAGCTAAAGTGTGGCCTGCACCGTCCAGGTTCGCACCCGTATCCATTACTGCCGCTGCTCCCTTCCGGGCCTGACGGGGTTCATAACTTCACGCCACGAGCTGGCCGATACAGGCCACGTACGAATAGTACCATAACTTGATGCAGGATCATCCCATCCGACAGGCAAAAATGTGCTTGCCAGAAAGGTGTAATCTGTTTCCTGAAATTTGTAAACTCAGGTGTCGCCCCAGTCCCGCAACAGGTTGTGATAGACGCCTGCCAATTCAACCAGTCCTGTATGTCCGGGTAAGTCCCTGGCAATACTTTGAATGGCATTATCAAGCTGAAACAATGTGGTCCGATGGGCCAGGTCGCGGACCATACTCTGGATCCAGAAGAAAGATGCCAGACGTACACCACGCGTGACCGGACTTACCCGATGCACACTGGTGCCGGGATACAGCACCATATCACCGGCGGAAAGCTTGATGCTCCGTTCACCATAGGTGTCCTGGATCATCAATTCACCACCGTCGTATTCGGCGGGGTCACTGAGAAACAGGGTTGCAGAGAGATCAGTGCGTACCCGATACGGGGTTCCGGTGACCGGACGGATCGCTCCATCTATATGTGGACCGTAGGTCTGCGTGACCTCATAGCAATTAAACAAAGGCGGTACTATTTTCAGCGGCAACGCTGCCGAGGTGAACAGCGCGTTTCTGTCCAGAGATGCGAGTATGATTTCACCCAGGCTTTCGGCTATCGGGTCTCGGTCAGGAAGCTGGGTGTTGTCCTTGACACGCCGGGACAGATAACCAGCACTGTGCCTGCCATCATCCCAGTTTGCGAGCTTGAGCTGCTGGCGAAAGTGTTCAAGTTCGTCTGCGGATAACACCTTTGGAATCTGGATTAACATTCATGCCGGACCTAATATTGCATATTGATCGCAAACATCGCTGTGAATCCCGGGGCCGGTACAAGATGCCAGGGGTGTAATTGGGAAAAATATTCCTTGTTGGTCAGATTGGTCAGATTCAGTTTTAACAATGTCTGCTCCGACCACTGGTAGCTACCCATCGCATCGAACGCCCAGTATCCCGGAATCCGCTTCTCCCCCGGGGCCCTAACGGCAAAGCGTTCAGAAAGATAACGCCCACCCGCTCCGAGTTGCAGACGTTCCGTCACCCGATAGGTCGCCCACGTAGAGAGGGAATGGTCCGGGGTATCCAGCACACAGGGAGGTCGGCATGGACCCTCGCCGTCGAGAAAAGTATAGCCGCCCATCAGCGCCAGTTTTTCAGTGATATTGCCGGTTACCTCTACAGACACGCCATCTACCTGCAGCTCTGCTGCGAGTATATTAAAGCCGGGGTTGTTCGGATCAGGAAGTCGCGCATTGGTCTTGGTGGTACGAAACACAGCACCATTGACCGTCACATTTTTTTCAAACAATTCCCATTTGGTCCCTAACTCATAGCTTCGGTTCTTTTCAGGATCAAGATTCTGGTTGCCGAGACCCAATCCCCGCCCTGTCGTGAGGAAGGAAAGACCTTCGGCAGACGGGTTGAACGATGAACCCAGGCTCATATAGATACTGCCGGCCTCTACCGGTTTATAGACCAGGGCCGCACGATAACTAAATTCCTTGTTTACCTGCTGGAACGCTTCCGTGCTATTGGTTCCGGCGCCCATAAACCGTGTCGGTGTTCCGGCGAAGCGCGTCGCATTATAGTCAAAATCAAACCTGTCCCAACGCAGCCCGGCGACCAGCTGCCAAGACTCGGTGAACTTGATAGTATCGAGCGCATACAAGGCCAGGCTGTTAGCGTTGGTATCCGAGATTACCCTCGTCTCCATGCTGGCGGCGGTAAAACCACTGCCCTGATCCGGATTCAACAGATTGGTGCCGGGCACCCCGACGGCGAACCCGAACGTCGGTGCCGAGGTCTCTCTCGCAAGCTCAAGACCGGAAACCAGGGTATGGTCCAGCGGGCCGGTATTAAACAGGAAGGTGGCACTACCCGTGCCATACAACAGGGTTTCCTTGCTGTCACCAAAAAAGACATAACGGTTAACAGTCACATCTTGCAACGGCTTATCTATCGGGACGGCCGCCGCGATCAGCGGCTCGGTAATACGCATTTCGCGTGTGTAGTTGGCATAACGGAACTGGGCGTTCAACTTTACGGCAGGACTGTAGTCGTGTGCTAACTCGGTCGTAAATATATCCGCGTCGGTGTCCAGATAGTCACTGTCAAATCCATAGAAATTACTGCGTGGTACCTCGGCAGGGCGCCCGTTGTTGTTCCAGGGCAGGCCATAATCAGGGGTATCATGGGCCACCTGTTTCATGTAACTCAGCGTCAAGCGGGTAGGTGTTCCAAGGCCCATGGCCAGACTCGGGGCCATACCATAACGTTCCAGCTCGCCACCGTCCCGGTCCTCCACTTCAGACTGCTGTGCCATCAGGTTGATCCGAAAGGCCGCCCCATCACCCAGTAACTCTACCGGCCTGGACAGATCCACAGCGCCGCGCAAGGTATTGTCGGTGCCCACATTAACCTTAAAGCTGGTCAGAGAATCTTCCAACGGTTTTTTGCTGGCCTGATTAACGATACCGCCCGTGGAGCCGCGACCGAACACCGTTGAAGAAGGCCCTTGCAGTACCTCCACGGCCTCCAGGTTGAATGGGTCACGCGCATAACTGCCGTAGTCACGGATACCATCCAGGAACATATCGTTTCGGGAGGAGAAACCGCGTATGTTCGGATTATTGCCCTGCCAGCTGAATTCGCCTGCGCCCAGTGTAATGCCAGGTACGGTACGCAATGCTTCTTCCAGCGAAGTGACACCACGTTTATCGAGGTAGTCCTTGGAGAGAATCTGGATCGATTGGGGTGTATCCCGCAGTGGTTCGGTTAATTTGGTGATGGTGGAATTGTCGATTTTGTTGCCGCGCCCGGTGACGATGATTTCGTCGATGGCCTGACTGCTCTGGGCGAATACGGACAGCGTCGGGGCCATCAACAGTGTGCCCATGCAGGCCCGGGCAACCGCACTGGCCAGGGGTGTTTTCTTCGTGCCTGCCGTACTTTTTTGTTGTGAGGCAAAACCACCCGCTTTAAATGAGCATCTCATATATATAACCCCGGTTTGAGGAATGATAGGTAATTGAAAAAAAAGATATAGTTGACGACCTTCTCAGAGTAATTGAGGGCCTAACATTATATACTACAGATCAGGATAGTACCCGGCTTCGGTATTCATATTGTTTCTCCTACATAGCTGTTAATTTATATGATGCCTAAGCTTGAATACCCACAATGTGATGTTAGGATCCCCTATGGTGATCTCCGGGGTGAATCCGATAAATCTTCTATCAACCGTGGTTTGCCCGGTAACCACTGCAATATATTCTTCACCATCGACGCTGAATGCGATTGGAGCGGAGCTCGGTGGAGCATTTAACCTGATTTGCCATAGGACTTCACCGGTGGCGCTGTCAGACGCACGGAACCAACGATCCTGCGACCCCTCGAATATCAATCCGCCCGCCGTCGCCAGAATAGCACTGGACTGGGATGCACGACGTTGCATCTGCCAAAGCTTTTTTCCCGTAGCAAGATCAATCGCCAGGACATTTCCAATTTTACCATCGTTATCAGGACGGGGTTTACCGGCATTTAGTATGTCGACATTATCACCGGGTACCCTACCACCTGGCATCCAGGTTAAATCCATACATGATTCGTTCAGATTGATATACATGATACCGGTTGTCGGGTCATAGGCTGTCCCCGGCCAGTTACGAACGCCTATAACAGACGGACATACAAACAGCGGCTTACCCGGCTGCGGATTGCGAAATTCAGGATTGAGCGTCTTCTCCCCAGTTTCCGGGTCAATCTCTTTAACCACGTTTTGAAGACCGAAATCGTACGAAAACGCATATTGTCCAGTTTGCGCATCGAGTGCTTCCAATATACCCAGCTTACCGATATTGACCACCAACTTCTGGCCACCCTTTGCCCCAGGCAGCTTTACGAGTGTCCGTTCAAAGGCCCAGTCTTGATTCCACACATCCCGCGGCATGTGTTGATAATACCAAGCAAGTTTCCCGGTATCAGGGTCGATAGCAATAGTTGAGTCAGTATACAGGCCGTTATCTGTATCCCGGGTATTCTCCTTTGGTTGGAGCAAGGTCGCTGTGCGGTAAGTCTGGGCTACCCCAAAATAAATGAGGCCGAGAGAGTGATCATAACTGGGGGCAACCCACACTCCGGCGCCAAATCGTTCTTCCAGCGGTGCGCCGCTCCAGGTATCGCCACCCGGTTCTCCCGGTCTGGCAATAGTGTAGAAACGCCAAATTTCATTACCAGTCTTACCGTCTAGTGCGGTGATATAACAACCACCGGGATTATTTGCACAAAATGACAGGCCTTGAATGACTTTTCCACCCACAAGGGCAGGTGCAGCAGTCGCTCTGACATCATTTACAGGTGTAATCATGGCCTTATCCCAAATAAGCTCTCCCGTACGCATATTAACTGCCTGCATACGT
>CAMBTO010000014.1 GCA_945870865.1 Klebsiella pneumoniae | reverse complement strand
GTATGTCCAGTAAAGCCCTGCATAATACCGAGCAATACACTTTGACGACCGCCTTTGTCATGCGGGTATTTATATTCATATTGCTTGGGTCACACGTTGATTTTGCCCTGATCATGGAGCAGGGTATGTCCACCCTGTGGGTGGTGCTCATATTCATGCTAGTTGCAAGGCCGGTTACAGTGTTTATATGTGCCGGGGCTGACAGACGTGCGAAATGGACAGTGCAGGAAATGCTGTTCATGAGCTGGACCCGCGAGACCGGTGTTATACCCGGTGCACTGGCAGGCATATTGATGGGTATGAATGTGCCAGGGGCAGACGTGATTGCTTCGGTGACTCTGGTCGCAATTCTGGTAACAATACTGGTGCAGGCAACCACCACGCGTTGGCTGGCTGAAAAACTTGATTTACTGGCTTGATACGCGGATTAGTGTTATCTAGACTGTAAATTTGTCTGCGTTTATCCATAAATGTGTGGCAATACTCGCCGCATAACCAAGTGCAATTGCCACAAGTACCCAGATACTTTCTGCGGCAATCATAACTGGAACAGACTTACGCAGGTGTATAACTTCCTCGCTGATCACCAGCGCATAAGCCGTCAGGAATAGTACAAGTGAAATAATGCTGGGCAAGCTGGTGGTCAAGTCAGTGTTAGTGTCAGTTGCGGCAGTGACTAAAGAGGGGAGTCCCAGTGTAAACAGGGGAAGAAATAGAAGATTTAACAGTTTTCTTATGTTCATAGTGTATAGATTCAGTCTGCTATTTTTACAGGACAGCCGGTAATGTTCCGTATTAGTCACGGAAGTTGGTAAACTGTAACGGCATTTCAATTGTCTTTTCTGCCCGCAGCATCGCTATCGCCTCCTGCAGGTCATCACGTTTCTTCCCGGTAATGCGGACCTGCTCCCCCTGGATGGCCGCCTGAACCTTCAGCTTTGACTCCTTGACAATCTTGACCAGATTTTTTGCCAGCTCCTTGTCGATGCCTTGTTTGATGACTATCTCCTGCTGTGCCTCGGCCAGGTTCGAGGTGATTTTTCCGGCATCAACACAACGTACATCGATCTGGCGCTTTGCCAGCTTCGAATAAATGATGTCCTGCATCTGTGTCACCTGGAACTCGGTGGGGGCTATCAGTTTCAATGTTCTTTCAGTCTGTTCAACACGCGATTTAGTTCCCTTGAAATCAAAACGGGTGTTGATCTCGCGGTTGGCCTGATCCACTGCGTTGGTCAGTTCGTGCATGTCGATTTCTGATACTACATCAAATGATGGCATATGTTTTCCTCCTGGACTGGACTGATTTTATAGAACTGAAATACCCGGATTCAAGTATTGTCTTAATGGAGGCGCCCGGGCAGGGTTGGATAAATGGTAGTCACACCGTCTGCATTATCAATCTGGATGGCCTCAATAACAGCACCGAGCAGAGTAATATACCCAAAGGCGCGGTCAGCCCCGTTATTGCTGACTTCAAAACGGTATATGCGCCGCAACTGCCAACCACCACCTGCGGAACGTGCGAACGATATCGATGTTTGTGCCACCGTCTGATCCAGCAGCTGCAATCCGGATTTTTCGCACAGCTCACGGCAGGCACGCATCATCTGTTCACGTATACGCAGGCTCTCGAACCAGAAGATGATAATGGCGACCAGTCCACAGAGAATAAGCAGTGAATTGACAGTATACATGGACGCCTACTTTACCAGAATGGTGGCGAGGCGACTGGACTGTTTCACGATAAAATTATCGCCCTCCGCGATGATAAACAGCGCAGCAATATTTTCCTTTTCGGCAAACTCGTAAGCCATATCCGGACCCATCACCATAAGCGCGGTGTCCAGTGCATCGGCTGTCATCGCCGAATCATGGACCACAGTAACCGAGGCGAGCGGGTGTGCTATTGGCCAACCGGTGGCCGGGTCTATTGTATGTGAGTAACGTTTTCCGTCATGCACAAAAAAATTGCGGTAATCACCCGCTGTGGTCAGCCCGGTATTGAGCAAAGCGATAACGGTCTGCACGTCCTGCCGGTCGATCAGTGGTTTTTCAATACCGATCTGCCAGGCTTCATCATGGGTGTTGGTACCACGTGCGCGCATTTCACCGCTGATATTGACCAGATAACGGTCAATATGGTCAGCGTCCAGTAGCTCAGCAACGCGATCCGCCGCATACCCTGACGCGATACCGGACAGATCAATCCAGGCCAGGGGCGAATGTTTTTTGATGGCCGGAGGAGATGCACGTAATTCCAGCTGCTGATATCCGACACGGTGGCGGGCGGCTTCGATTGCGTCCTTGTCCGGGATTGTTTGTCGGTCCGGATCAGGACCAAATCCCCACAGGTTGACCAGAGGGCCTACAGTAATGTCAAACTTGCCCTGGGTCAGTATGCTGACACGTTGTGCCTCGGCCAGTACTTCATACAAGGGCAGGGACACCGGTATCCATTCACTTGAGCTACTCTGATTAATCCGGGACAGTTCGGAGTCAGGCAGATAGGTCGACATGGACCTGTTTATTTCATCAAGTATCTGCGCAATCTGCTGCTCAAGCCGGGGGCGCGACAATGGGGCGGATAGCGATACGATGCTAACCGTATAAGTGCTGCCCATGGCTGACCCGGTAATTTCTACCGGTTCATCGTTCTGTACCTGGCATGCACTCAATAACAGACCACAAACAAGTATCGACCAAATCGGGTGGCGGTATTTCACTACCTGCCCCTCGGGGCGTAAGCTGGCTAGATGCCGTCAATGATCTGATTCAGCGTTGTGCTTGGACGCATCGCTCGGGCACAGATCTCCGGTTCAGGGCGGTAATAGCCCTGGATATCTATCGGTGAACCCTGCACGGCGGCCAGTTCAGTGACGATGATTTGTTCATTTTTGGTTAACGCCTCTGCCACAACGGTGAACTGTTTTGCCAATGCCGCATCCTTCGTCTGTGCGGCCAGTGCCTGTGCCCAGTACAGTGCCAGATAAAAATGGCTGCCCCGGTTGTCCAGTCCGCCCACCTTGCGTGATGGTGACTTGTTCTCCAGCAGGAATTTGCCGGTGGCGGCGTCCAGTGTCTCCCCGAGCACAGTGGCCTTCGAATTTTTATAGAGCTGGCCGAGATGATCGTAGGACGCGGCCATTGCCAGGAATTCACCAAGCGAATCCCAGCGCAGGTAGTTTTCCTGGACAAACTGTTGCACGTGCTTCGGTGCTGAACCTCCGGCGCCGGTCTCGAACATGCCTCCACCGTTTATTAGCGGAACAATGGATAACATCTTCGCACTGGTGCCAACCTCAAGGATGGGGAACAGGTCGGTCAGGTAATCCCGCAGCACATTGCCGGTGACCGATATGGTGTCCTTACCTTCGATGATGCGCTCCATCGAGAACCGGGTGGCCTCGACCGGTGACATGATGCGGATATCCAGACCGCTGGTATCATGTTGCAACAGGTATGTCTTTACCTTGCTGATCAGGGCCTGATCATGACTGCGTTGTGGATCCAGCCAGAATACGGCCGGGGTGTTGCTGAGACGGGCGCGGTTGACCGCGAGTTTGACCCAGTCCTGGATTGCCGCATCCTTCACCTGGCACATACGCCAGATATCGCCTTTTTCAACCGGGTGTTGCAACAGGACGTTGCCTGCGCCGTCAACCACACGTACGGTGCCGTTGGTCGGGATTTCAAAGGTCTTGTCATGTGAGCCATATTCCTCCGCCTGTTGTGCCATCAGGCCAACGTTTGCCACACTGCCCATCGTGACCGGATTAAAGGCACCGTGTTGCTTGCAGAAGCTGACTGCCTCCTGATACACACCGGCATAACAACGATCTGGTATGACCGCCTTCATGTCCTGCAACTTGCCGTCCTTGTCCCACATCTTGCCGGAATCGCGGATCGCTGCTGGCATGGAGGCATCAATAATGACATCGCTCGGTACATGCAGGTTGGTGATACCCTTGTCAGAGTTGACCATCGCCAGTCCCGGCCGGTTGGCATAACAGGCGGCAATGTCAGCCTCGATCGCGGTGCGTGTGGCCTCGGGCAAGGTCTTGATGCGGGCAAGAATTTCGCCGAGGCCGTTGTTCGGATTTGCGCCAATACTGGCCAGTGTCTGTGCATGTTTTTTGAATACATCCTTGAAGTAGACTGAGACAACATGGCCGAACAGGATAGGGTCAGACACCTTCATCATCGTGGCCTTCAGGTGTACCGAGAACAACACGCCACTGGCATGGGCGTCCTGCATTTCCTGCTCCAGAAAGCGGTCAAGTTCGGCAGCACTGATAAAACTGGCATCAATAATTTCTCCGGCGACCAGCGCTGCCTTTTTCTTCAGCACACTGACGGCACCGCCGACATCGACCAGTTCGATCTGGTAACTGTCATCTTTCGACACAGTGACCGATTTTTCTGACCCGTAAAAATCACCCTGGCTCATGTGGGCAACATGGGTTTTTGAGTCAACCGTCCACGCACCCATCTTGTGCGGGTACTTGCGGGCATAGTCCTTCACCGATTTGGGTGCGCGCCGGTCCGAGTTACCCTCACGCAGGACGGGATTGACCGCGCTGCCCTTGACCCGGTCATAGCGTGCCTTGATATCCTTTTCCTTGTCGTTCTGCGGGGCCTCTGGATAATCCGGTAATTTATAACCTTTGCCCTGCAGTTCCTTGATTGCAACCGTCATCTGCGGCATGGAGGCGCTGATATTCGGCAACTTTATAATATTGGCCGCCGGTGTTTTTGCCAGCTCGCCGAGTTCAGCCAGATCATCGGACTGGCGCTGTTGTTCTGTTAAATAGTCAGGGAATACCGCCAGAATTCTACCCGCCAGAGAAATGTCCCGGGTTTCGATATTGATACCGGAGGTGCTGCTGAACGCCTTGATTATAGGTAACAGTGAATAGGTGGCCAGTGCCGGTGCTTCATCCGTGTGGGTATAGATAATAATAGGTCTGTCAGACATGTGGTTACCTGGTTTATTGTTGGTTATATATCGATTTCGGGTGGTAAATTTCTGTATGTGTAGTTTTCCATAAATAGCGGGGTAATGTAAGTGAGCAAATTGCGTTCCACAGGCATTTTTGGTAAAACCAGCGATTTTTGCGGCCATTCCTGCGTCTCAAGTCCGGGAGTCCTGCCACCAGACTACGCGGCTTGTTCCCGCGAACTCACGCATCCTTGATCTGGATCAGCACGGCCTGTTCCGGGATCATCTAGATTACAGGCATAGTTAACCAATGTGTGATGGAGGAAGTAATCGATGGGTACTATCCGATTTGATTTTACAGACAAGGTCGCACTGGTCACCGGAGCGGCATCCGGCATCGGTCGCGAGACAGCTCTTGAATATGCACGAAGCGGTGCCAGTGTCGTGGTTTCAGATGTGGACAAGGTGCGTGGCCAGAAAATCGCGGACGAAATAAAACGCAGTGGCGAATCTGCCGTGTTCATCGCTTGTGATGTCTCGAAGGAGAAACAGGTGATCGCACTGGTGACCAAAACGGTCGCGCGCTATGGCAAGTTGAATATTGTCTGCAACGATGCCGGCATAGAAGGTGTGAATGGTATAACCACCAAAGGTACGCTACAGAATTTCGAGCAGGTCATTGATATCAATCTGAAAGGCATGTGGTTATGCCTGAAATACCAGATCCCCTAACTGGTCAAGGCTGGAGGTGGCAGTATCGTTAACCTGTCTTCACTCGCCGGTCTGATAGGTTTCCCCGGGCTGCCGGCCTATGTGGCCAGTAAGCACGGTGTGATTGGTCTGACGAAAACGGCCGCACTTGAATATGCCGACAAGAATGTGCGCGTCAATGCGGTATGCCCCGGTCCCATTATGACACCAATGCTGGAACGCATCATGAAGACCACGCCGGGTTTCCGGGAGCAGATAATGGCCGGTGTGCCCGAGTACCGGATCGGCCAGCCCAAAGATGTGGCGCAGGCTATCCTGTTTCTGAGTACGGACCAGGCGTCCTATATTACAGGACAGAATTTGGCCATTGATGGAGGCTGGGTAGCACAGTAGTGTAAACACTGATACTAACAGAGGTCCCACAACTGGTCCGGCGCTTGCCGGACCGGTCGGGTTCAGATCACGTCGGGTGACTTGCGGTCAACCTGCACGCCGTTTTCAAAATACACAATTTCATTGACTGCACCGTTGCTGGAATAACTGATTGCCATTCCATGCAACTGATCATCCTTGTATGAAGTCTCGTACTTCACCTTGCCATTTTCATAATACTCCGTGTGCTCGCCATTCAGTTTGCCATCCACATACATCCAGGTCTGATGAGTTTTGCCGTCCGAAAAATAGGTCATGGCGACGCCGTGCATCAGGTCATCGCGGTAGTGCCAGAGGTTTCTTACGGAACCATCCTCTGCATAGGTCCGGATGACACCGTCCTTCTTGCCGAGCACATAGGTCCATTCTCCCTCTACCTGTCCGTTCGGATACCAGGTCTTTACCTCGCCATCGTATTTACCGTCCTTGTAGTGATACAGACCTTTGGTCTTGCCATCAACGTAGTAGGTTTTTGAATAACCATTATCCAGTCCGTTCAGATATTGCTTTTCCTTCGCGATGCTGCCGTTGTCATAATATTCAATATGTTTACCGTCGAACTGGTCATTGTGGTAGACCGATTCACTGACCAGATGTCCGTCGCGCGCGTACTCACGGGTCAGACCGTCGCGCACACCGTCTTTATAATTGGCGGTACTGCCTAGTATTCCGTCCTCATAATAATAACTGGCCTCACCTTGCTGGGTACCATTACGATAAGTGCGTTCACCTTCGAGTTTGCCGGAGGGATAAAAGCGTCTGGCCACACCGTTCAGGTTGCCTTCCTTGTACGGGAGTTCACGTGCCACATTTCCATTTTCATAATATTCAAGGCCGGGGCCTACAGGTCGGCCGTCAAATAACTGGTAATGCGTGCGTATCGAACCGGACTCGTAATAGTCCTTGTGTTCCCCCTGGAGGGGGACACCGGCCCTGTATTTGGTGAACTCGACCATTTCCCCCGCGTTGTAACGGTACATGTCGGTGATCAGTCCGGCCTCGTCGTACATATATATCGGACCGGTAATCTTGCCATTCGTATAGCTGCTTTTGATCTTGAGCACACCGGTGTCGTAATACTGGATCATCTCACCGTGCAGCTTGTCGTGGGTATAGGTGTAGTGGTGGGTCATGACGCCGGCGGGATTATAGGCATAGGCCGTACCGTGTTTTTTTCCGTCTTCGTACTGGGCCCGGATCCGCATCTTGCCGGTATCGTCGTACTCGACGAAATCGCCATGCAGCAGATTGTTCCGGTAGCCAAAGTCGCGGTGTAACTTGCCGTCGGGGTGATGCAGTTGTGCCGGGCCATCCAGCATGTCGTTGTTGAAGGTATAAACGACAGTGGCAATCCCGGCCGCATTATATTCTTTCGAGACACCGTCCTTTAATCCGGCTATATACACAGTTTCATATTGCAGCTGGCCGGTGTCAGTGTACTCCTGCATCAGCCCGTCCCGACGCCCGAACTTCATGATGTAGCGCGAGCGGAGTGTACCGTTTTCATCATAGGTCAGTGCGTCACCGTTATGTATATCATTACGGTAGGTGTATTCACCCTTCAGCTTGCCGTTTTTGTATAGCTCCCAGGCCTTGCCATTGCGGACACCCTCATTGATTTCATAAATGAACTGGATCTCCCCGGTGTCAAACCAGCTTACCAGCTTGCCGGGATCGCTCTCTGGGTCCATTCCGTAAGGCGGCGGGCCGGCGGCAAAGGCCGTACTTGCCCATAGGAGCAATGAAACCAGTAGTGCGGTTAGTTTCATCTTTCGTCCCGGGTCAGCGGATCTTGATGGATTCCTGCTCAAACCGCTGATTTACCTTTTGCTGGATAGCGGGTCCCAATGCACGACCCCAGGATTCGCCCACCTGCATGGCCTCCCTGGAGATGGTTGGCAGCAGTTGCAGTGTTATTAAAAGTACTGGAACGGCTCTCATTCGAACTCCTGAAATTAATCGGTGGCATGTGAGACGGCAATCGATCAGGAACCAGGGGACTACGGATGTGTTCACTCTGGCCCTCCTGTTATGTGAACAGTGACAGGCTTGAGTATAGCCGCCGCCCGTGCAGGGTGTCTACCAGGGGCGATCAGCGGCACCTTAAGATTATGCAGTAAGAGTCCGGGTAATGCCCGCGAGGAGATGAGTTGGCACTTGAAAAAACGACGCCCGGGATAACAGGGGGGAGGCCATCCCGGGCGGTAAAATGGGGCAAATCAAACCCCGAAATCGATTGTCAGACCGGCTCTTTTGCCTTCTGTCCGGCGTGGTAAACCACATAAACATAAACTGGAATATCCAGATCACCCAGTTGCGCCTGAATGAGTGGAGCAACCTTGTTCCATTCCAGTTCACCTACACCAGTAGCGAGTCTTGGCAGGGCCACCGAGGTACATTTCTCCTTCTGCAGGATCTTCTTCAGCTCCTTTAATGCATGATTCACATTTGACTCTGTCGCCTTGCCCGGAGGATTACCTGCACCGTAACCACCTTCCGATGTCAGCAGGTTGACGATACGCTTGCCGTCCGCACTGGCCCATATCCAGGCGGCACCCGGTTCAGGACGTGCCTGATGACACCAGTGATGAAAATCCTTGTACATCGCCGGATAACGTTCATGTAATGCCATTGCCAGCCCCTGTTTCATCGGGTCATTCGCCGCGACTCCGTGCGCAATGACCTGCGCGCTGGTCAGCAAGATATCTCCCTCAACTTCATAAATCATAAGTGCACTCCATTTGTATAGTGTTCCCGGTTATAGACCCGATCCGTCTTATCCACAATGTGAGCTATCCTATCCGCATTTTCCGGGGTGGAGGATGATTTGGATCATAGTTTATGCAGGTAATCTGCGAGGGCTGATTTAAGGTATTCAAGCTATGCTTTTGTCAGGCGTAACGCTTCAGACGATCCACAATTTCATAATCGGGCGGGGCAAACGGGTAGTTGTCAATTTCTGCCAGCCTGATAAAGGCAATCTGCTGATGTTCAAGCAGACTGACATTGATGTCTGTCATGCTGCCAATAAAGGGAAGAAACCGGATCGACGTCTGCCCGTTATGATGCTGGTATTCTTGCAGGGCACGATCTATTGTGATTGCGACATTCAGCTCCTCGGCGAACTCACGGTGCAGCGCCTGCTCCGGGGTTTCCCCTGCATCCAGTTTGCCACCGGGAAACTCCCACAAGCCACCATACATCTTGTGAGCAGGCCGCCGGGCGATTAGAAATCGGCCATCTGGCAGGTAGACTATCCCCATAACTACAGTCATCATAGATCAGACACGCCTTGCATTTCACGTGTCAGGATAACTACTATCAGAGGACATGTTATTTCACTTCTAGTAAATTTACATTTACGCGAGTTGACGCACGATGAGCCAGACTCCACCCCACTGGACGAGCTCCTCAATTATCCAGTCTAGGCGAGCGTGGTACCGAACAGCGCACCGACACCAGCCGTTATTGCCATCGCCATCGCACCCCAGAATGTAATGCGCACTGTCGATTTGACTACATCTGCACCACCGGCACGCGCGGCCAGCGTGCCCAGGCCGGCGAGGCTGACCAGTGAGGTCACCGAGACAGCCGGGCCGATGATCGTTTCTGGTACAAGCACTACAGTCAGTAATGGCAGGGCTGCACCGATGGCAAAGGTCCCGGCCGAGGCGAAAGCAGCCTGTACCGGTCTTGCCGTCATAAACTCGGATATGCCAAGTTCATCCCGCGCATGGGCACCCAGCGCATCATGTGCCATCATCTGTTCAGCCACTTGCCTCGCCAGGCGTGAATCCAGACCGCGACTTTCATAGATTGCCGCCAACTCATCCAGTTCATGCGCAACGTCGGTTTCGAGTTCGCGGGTCTCTTTTGCAAGGTCTGCCTTTTCCGTATCGGATTGTGAGCTGACAGAGACATACTCTCCGGCCGCCATCGACATGGCACCCGCGACTAAACCTGCCATACCTGCAACCAGTATTTCACCCTGTGTAGCCTGGGCCGACGCTACCCCGACGACCAGGCTCGCGGTTGAGACTATCCCGTCGTTTGCGCCAAGTACGGCGGCACGTAGCCAACCTATACGGTTGGTCCGGTGGCGTTCGGTATGGCTTCTATACATATAAAGTTTATGCCTGTTATTGATAATGTTGGCAGGACTGAACTGCCGGTGTGTTTCTATTCTCCACGCCCAGAGCGGAAAAATCCACAAGCCAAGCGTGACAAACGCAATTGCCGTAGCATTCGGTGGCGGTGGCGAAAATGACCGGAGACCCAGATGATGCCTTCCAGACCGACGAGGGCAGTAAAACCTGTCTTGCCCAGAGTATCGCGGGCAGGGAATGCCTTTGCATAAAGGATAACCGCGGCCATAAAAAAAACCTTCGATCGCCAGCGTTCCCGGAATCGAATTCCACAGACCGAGGCCATAACATAGAATGGTATACAGGATTACATTTATCCATCCTAGCACTTTTGTGACAATACGAACCAAAATAGAACGTGTGTTTCGGGTCCAGACCAAGGAGTTATACCAGGAACGGTACGGGGCAAATAATTATAGAGCCAGGTAGGATAACAATATGAAAAATGAAGAAATAATTTCTGCTGTACAGGCAGCTCTCGGTGTGACAGTCGATGGCAGGGCAGGGCCTGAAACCTGGGAGGTAATCTACAAAAAAATCGTCAAACCCACCGCTGCAACAGCATTAGTTTCTACCAGCCCTGAGCCGGTAGACACACGCAGTGAAAAGGTGATTGCCACTTTATTGCCACCAGTGCAGAAACTTGCTCGCGCACTGATCCAGAAATCTGCCGACAACGGTATACGCATCAAAATCATCAGTGGCATGCGTACATTCGAGGAACAGGAAGAATTGTACGCAAAAGGCCGCACAGTTCCAGGCAATATAGTTACAAAAGCCAGAGGGGGTTACTCCAACCACAATTTCGGGATAGCCTTTCATGTCGGTGTATTTGAAGGATCCAGCTATTTAGCTGATTCGCCAAAATACAAGGCGGTCGGCGTGCTTGGTATGGAACTGGGACTTGATTGGGGCGGTAACTGGAAGACTATAACCGATCAGCCACATTAGAAATCATCTTGAACAACAAATCACCTACCATACCGTTAATGGCGGTGCCTACGCCAATCGTGCCGGTTCAACTACCCATACTGGCGGCGCTCGGGCTGGAACTGTGTGTAAAGCGTGACGACCTGATCCATCCGCTGATTATCGGAAACAAGTTGCGCAAATCCTCACGTCATTTTGAGATGATTCAGCGTTCGGGATACAACGCTATGTTGACCTTTGGTGGCCGTTTTTCCAATCACCTGCTCGCCGTGGCTCAGGCCGGACAGATCCTCGGTATCACTACTAAAGGTGTTGTGCGAGGCGCCGACGTACTCGGTGAATCAGCGGTGTTGGATGAATGCCGGTGCAGAGGGATGCAAATAATTACGGTGGAGTCAGGGGAATATTACCCCCTGCAACAACTGGCGCCTGACGCGCTGTGCGCCCGACTGGGTCTTGGTACTACACCGTATGTGATTCCGGAAGGCGGGGCCTCGGTGTTTGCCATTGAGGGTGTCGGTGAAATAATAAACGAAATTGTCGATCTTGATACCTACAGACATATTGTTTGTGCCGTCGGCACCGGCACTACTGCGGCTGGACTGGCATGGGGTCTGGCGCAACAGTCAGAACAATCGTTGCCAACGGTACTCGCGTTGTCAGCATTACGCGGTTATACCACACTGCCTGAACAGGGGCGATCTGCCCTGTGTGACAAGGTGGGGGCGGAACAGGCAGAACAGATCCTGGCAAGGCATTTACAGTTTGATGGCAGTGCGCCCTTCGGACGCTATGGCAAACCAGCCACTTCAGTGATGCAACAATTACACGCGCTGCAGGGACAACTCACGTTCCCACTGGATTATGTCTATACCGGCAAGGCCTTGTTGCAGCTGGAACAACTCGCCGTGTCCGGCCGATTCGTCCGCGGCAGCAGGCTGTTGTTCCTGCACACAGGCGGTTATCAAACGGCCCCGTTAGCTGTCTGATACAGCCTCATATTTTTTATCCTATACTGCCGGGTACGATGACGATTTAAAAAATAAACTGGGATTACGTAATGTACCGAACAGGCACCACATTCAGCGATGCCGCAGCCAAACTTGGTTCCCGTCAGTTTGACCTTTTCACGTAAGACCCATAACAGCGGCATCTGCTTGTGCACGAAACCAAGCTGAAAACGGTTGACAGTCTGACGCTGTTTATCTACTGTAAACGGCAGCGCCGATTTGACATCAGCTTGCGGGCGCTTAAAAAATACCGCTAAAGAAAACCAGCCTGCTTTAGCGACAGCTTATGCAGGTTTTTTAGTTTCTGGAGAACAGTAATTCTATGAGTAAATTTGATCCGTCGAAATATGACATACAGACGCGTTCAATCCGGGCCGGTCAGACACGTACGCAGGAAAACGAGAACAGTGAGCCTATCTTCCTGACGTCCAGTTTTGTATTTGATAATGCGGCAGAGGCTGCTGCACGGTTCTCCGGTGAGGAGCCGGGCAATATCTATTCGCGGTTTACCAACCCGACGGTGCGGACGTTCGAAGAACGACTGGCGGCGATGGAAGGTGGTGACCGTTGCATCGCGACGTCCTCCGGCATGAGCGCGATACTGACTACCTGTATGGCCTTACTGAAGTCCGGTGATCATATTGTGTCGGCAAAAAATATCTTTGGTACGACTGTTGCGCTTTTCAGCAAGATCCTGGGCAAGTTCAATATATCAACCACGTATGTCCCCTTGTCTGATTATGATGCCTGGGCCGCGGCCATGCGCCCTGAAACAAAAATCCTGTTTCTGGAGACCCCGTCAAATCCAATGGCGGAAATTGCTGATATTCGTCGACTGGCCACGCTGGCACATGAGAACAATTGCCTGCTGGTGGTGGACAATTGTTTCTGTACACCGGCATTGCAACAGCCACTGCGGCTCGGCGCAGACTATGTGATCCATTCTGCAACGAAATATCTGGATGGACAGGGCCGTTGTATCGGTGGGGCAATTGTGGGCCCGGCCAAACAGATGGAGGAAGACATCCTGATATTTCTGCGTACTGCCGGGCCAACCATGAGTGCGTTCAACGCCTGGGTGTTCCTCAAGGGTCTGGAGACGCTGAATATCCGTATGCAGGCGCATTGCCAGAACGCGCAGAAGGTGGCCGAGTGGCTGTCGATCCAGAAGGGTGTCAAAAGGGTCCATTATCCGGGGTTGCCTACTCATCCCCAGTATGAACTCGCCCAGCGTCAGCAGAGTGGTGCCGGAGGTATGGTCAGTTTTGATATCGACGGCGGCCGCGAGATGGCCTGGAAGTTTATAGACGCGACCAGCATCTTCACAATTACGGCGAATCTGGGGGATGTGAAGAGCACCGTTACTCATCCGGCGACAACGACACATCATCGGGTAACATCGGAAGAGCGGGCGCAAGTCGGTATTACAGACAGTCTGATACGTCTGTCTGTAGGCCATGAGGCGATTGATGACTTGCTGCGTGACCTTGATATCGCGATGACGGCAGCTAGGAAATAGTCGCGCCTGTTAAGCTGGACGCGATGGCTGCTGCCAACGGCAGTTCTGGTATCGATCTGGGCGAAGTTGTACACTGAATGCATGGTTGATTAAGCAGAAGGTGCAGTATGGATATTGCTGCAGGCGACTATTTTCTGGGTACCCAGGGTTACATCTGGGACACTCAGTCGGATATGGCCTGGGCCATGTGGGGTGCGATTTTTGCTCTCATAATCATGGGCAATTTCCATGATCGCCAGTTGCAGCGATTGCGGCACATCAGCTGACCAAAAGTCCAGTCCCTGCCATACATGCAGGAAATGAGCAAATATTGTGTAAATGCGGTGATCTGGTGAAATAAATTTATGATCACACTTCCAATAATTGTAGAATTTTCGTCCCGGGTTACTTTGGAAAAAATCCCTGTCCATGATTTTCAAACTGAAATACAAGATATTCCTGTCGATTACCGTGCTGTTACTGGCGGCGATTGGTGGCATGGTCTATCTGCTGCAGGAAAGTTTTGATCGAAGTTTTCTTCAGTACGTCAATGAATACGAACAGGAGGCCCAGAACAACCTGATTGCAAATCTGGGCGAGGAATACCAGAAACACGGGAGCTGGGACGTCATCCGCGAGGATGAGGACCGCTGGAATGATCTGGTGGTATCGAATTTTGCCCGTGCCACAACACGTCACGGAAACAGCAATAATAATGCGGCACCGACAGACATCCTCAATCTGGATGACCCCAACCGTAATATCTCCAAACGTGAGCGCCGGTTTTATCGTTCCAATGTGGCATTACTCGACGTCAACAAAGAGCATGTTGTCGGGCGCGAAATTGAGCAACCTGCGGGGACTGAGTTCAAGCCGATTTATGTCAATTCGAAGGTAGTCGGATATCTGGCGGCAAGACCATTGCTGACAGTGCTGGAGACCCCTGACATTGAGTTTTCCAAACAGCAGATCCGTGGCTTCAATATTATTGCGGTAGTGATCGCGTTGCTGACCTTTGTCCTTTCGATACCGCTGGCCAGATATCTGGTTACCCGGATCAATACGCTGGCGACCGGAACCCGCGAACTGGCCTCGGGAAACTACGGTATCCGGATTCCCTCTATCTCCAATGATGAGCTGGGCAAGTTGTCCCAGGATTTCAATGTGCTGGCCAGGACACTGGAAGAGAACGAAAAGGCCCGGTGTCAGTGGATAGCAGACATCTCCCACGAGTTACGCACACCGCTGGCCATCCTGCGTGGTGAAATCGAGGCTATCCAGGATCAGGTGCGCAAACTGACCCCGGAGACGCTGGAAAACCTGCATAGCGAGGTGATGAACCTCGACCGGTTGGTCAAGGACCTGTATGAATTGTCGATGTCCGATATCGGTGCGTTGAGTTACCAGAAGCATAAACTGAACCTGCTTGAAATCCTGCAACAGTCTGTCTCCATCTTCACTGAGGAGTTCGAGAAGAAGAATATTCGAATCGTAATGGTGTTGCCACCAGGACCGATCAAGGTGCTGGCCGATCGGGACCGATTTGGCCAGTTGTTTGCCAACCTGCTGACAAATTCGCTGAGATATACCGACGCGGGTGGCAAACTTGAGATTAAGGTAATCGAGAAGGCACAGCAGGTTGAAATACAGTTCAACGACACCGAGCCGTCTGTCCCCGATATGGAGATTCCCCGACTGTTTGACCGGTTGTATCGGGTGGAGTCTTCTCGCAGTCGCGAAACCGGTGGTACGGGACTTGGCCTTGCTATCTGCAAGAACATTGTCGAGGCCCATCAAGGTCATATCAGCGCATGGCGCTCACCCTACGATGGTCTGCAAATCACAATTGAGTTACCGCTGGTTCGCTCGTGATGAGAGATAAGGAATCCCGCATACTGATCGTCGAGGATGAACCGAAGCTCGCATCGCTGTTAAACGATTATCTGCAAAGCAGCGGGTACCAGACCGATTGTCTGATGGACGGATTACAGGTCATACCGGCGATGAAGCTGAATATGCCTTCCCTGTTATTGCTGGACATTATGTTACCGGGCAAGGACGGTATGGAAATATGCAAGGAAATCAGGCGTTTTTCGGAGGTGCCTATCATCATGCTGACCGCCCGGGTAGAGGAAATCGACCGCTTGCTGGGGCTGGAGCTGGGTGCGGATGACTACATCTGCAAACCGTTCAGTCCGAGAGAGGTGGTGGCCCGCGTCAAGGCGGTACTGCGCCGTAGCCGGGGTGGCCTCCTGCAGACCGAGGAGCTGATTCTGGATGAAACCCGCAATATGGCCATATTAAAGGGCCAGTCGCTCGAACTGACGGTGGTCGAGTTCCAGTTACTTAAACTGCTGGCCTCGGATCCTGGCCGGATTTTTACCCGTAACCAGTTAATAGATCGGATATACCACGATCATCGGATTGTCAGTGATCGTACCATCGACAGTCATATCAAGAAGCTCAGGCGCAAGATTTCAGACGCCTTGCCGGGGCAGGAGTTTATCCAGTCTGTGTATGGGATTGGTTATAAATTCGAGCAACTTGACCTGTAAACTCCGGTCCAGCGCTGGTAAATATGCGGTGGCCCAAAAACAGCGGTTTGGTTGAGGTCAAGTCTGAGCAGCAGATCCGGCAGACGGTTGACCTGGCATTTCAAATCTGGAACCAGCATTACCCTGCCATAATCGGTCAGGGCCAGGTCGACTATATGCTGGACCGGTTCCAGAGTTTCCCGGTAATACAGGAACAGATCCGGCAAGACTACCGTTATTACCTGATTCAGTCAGCAGGTAGTATTGCCGGGTATACCGCCTTTGTACTTCGCCCCGACAGACAGTGTCTGCAAATCAGTAAGCTATACCTGCTGGCAGACTGGCGATGCCAAGGGCTGGCACGGTACGTGATTGATATAGCCTGCAATCTGGCCAGAGGTCATGGCCTGGACAGACTGTATCTAACGGTCAATAAATACAATCATGCTACTCTTGCCGCTTACCAAAAAATTGGCTTTGCCATCACCGGTGACATCGTTGTGGATATCGGTAACGGATTTGAAATGGACGACTTTGAAATGGAGTTGGTCCCAGGCCCCACATAGACGCGGTAAATCCGTGCTCACCTGTCACTAGGTAGCTCAGGGTCGATATCAGCGACAGATCTACAATCTGTCCGGATGCAAATGCAGGTAATCTCTGTTAGGATTACTACCCATTCTATGCAAGTAATGACTGCCCCTGTTCTCGACCAGAAACGGTTTTTTCAAACCGGCAGGCAGGCTCTCCTAAAAATTTACCTTTATCTATCGGATTGCGCATGACACGTTTTGTATTTATCACAGGTGGTGTAGTTTCGTCTCTGGGCAAGGGTATTGCCTCGGCTTCCCTTGGTGCAATCCTTGAGGCCCGCGGTCTGAAGGTCACCCTGCTGAAGCTGGATCCCTATATCAACGTGGATCCGGGTACGATGAGTCCGTTCCAGCATGGTGAGGTTTATGTGACCGAGGACGGTACCGAGACGGACCTTGATCTTGGTCATTATGAGCGTTTTGTCCAGACCCGTATGAATCGGAATAACAGTTTCACGACCGGTAAAATCTATTCCAATGTAATCCAGAAAGAGCGTCGAGGCGATTACCTCGGCGGTACAGTCCAGGTCATCCCGCATATCACCGATGAAATCAAGCTGAATATTATCAAGGGGGCCGGAGACGCCGATGTCGCCATGGTGGAAATAGGCGGTACGGTCGGTGATATCGAGTCGCAACCGTTCCTTGAGGCCATCCGCCAGATGCGCATTGAACTCGGACCGGAACGGACACTGTTTATGCACCTGACGCTGGTGCCCTATATCAGTGCAGTAGGCGAGATCAAGACCAAACCGACCCAGCATTCGGTAAAGGAACTGCGATCTATAGGTATCCAACCAGATGTCCTGTTATGCCGTATAGACAACCCCTTACCTGAAAATGAACGCAAGAAGCTTGCCCTGTTTACCAATGTGACCGAATCCGCGATTATTTCGGCCGTTAATGTTGATAATATCTATAAGGTTCCCCGTCTGTTTAATGAGCAGGGACTGGATGAGATTGTGATACGCAAGCTGGGCCTGACAGCGCCTCCCGCTGATCTGCGCGAATGGGATGCGGTGGTTGAGGCCATGGCGCATCCACAAAGTGAAGTTCACATTGCCATGGTGGGCAAATACACCGATCTGACCGATTCCTACAAATCACTGACCGAGGCGCTGTTGCATGGCGGTATCCAAACGCGTACCCGGGTCAGGATTACCTATATAGATTCAGAAGAAATAGAAAAGACCGGAACGGCCATGCTGAAGGGCGTTGATGCTATTCTGGTGCCAGGCGGGTTTGGAAACAGGGGAATTGAGGGCAAGGTTACCGCGGTCAGGTATGCGCGTGAAAACAGGATCCCTTATCTCGGTATCTGTCTCGGTATGCACGTGGCTGTTATTGATCTGGCTCGCAATGCTGCCGGCCTTGCCGGGGCAAACAGCACTGAATTTGACAAGCAATCTCCACATCCTGTGATTGCACTTATTACCGATTGGATGAGCAAGGATGGCAGTATAGAAAAACGTACAGAAGGCTCTAATATGGGCGGTACGATGCGTCTGGGTGGACAGGAGTGCAAGCTGATTGAAGGGACGCTGGCGCACCGGCTCTATAACAGGAAAACCATTGTTGAGCGCCATCGTCATCGTTATGAATTCAATAACAACTACCGGGAGAGACTGGAGCAGCACGGACTGGTTACTTCCGGGATCTCCATGGATGAGCGTCTGGTGGAGATCGTCGAACTGGCGGGTCATCCCTGGTTTATTGCCTGCCAGTTTCATCCGGAGTTTACCTCGACACCGCGTGATGGCCATCCGCTGTTCACCGGATTCGTGCAGGCAGCACTCAGTTATCAGAAGTCGGGGGCTGCAAGTGCAGTTATGTAATTTCGAGGTCGGTCCCGACCAACCGTTTTTTCTGATAGCGGGGCCCTGTGTCATTGAAAGCGAACAACTGGCCATAGACACCGCCGGTACGTTGAAGCAGATCTGCGCCAGACTGGATATACCATTTATCTTCAAGTCATCCTATGACAAGGCAAACCGGAGCTCACATACCAGTTACCGGGGGCCGGGAATCGAACAGGGTTTGGCCGTGCTGGACAAGGTACGTAAAACCGTTGGTGTCCCCGTGTTGACAGATGTTCATGAAGACACACCGCTGGACGAGGTGGCCGATGTAGTTGATGTATTGCAGACCCCGGCATTTTTATGCAGGCAGACAAATTTTATCCAGCGGGTCGCCGCGCAAGGACTGCCGGTAAATATCAAGAAGGGCCAGTTTCTGGCACCGTGGGATATGCAGCAGGTTGTTGAGAAGGCGAAGGCCGGTGGCAATGAGCAGATTATGGTGTGCGAGCGTGGCACCAGTTTCGGTTATAACTATCTGGTGTCGGATATGCGTTCACTGGTCGTGATGCGTGATACCGGATGTCCGGTCGTATTTGATGCAACTCATTCGGTCCAGCTTCCAGGTGGATTAGGCAGCAAATCAGGTGGTCAGCGTGAATTTGTACCAACACTGGCGAAGGCCGCGATAGCCGTTGGGGTTTCAGGTGTTTTTATGGAAACACATCCGGATCCAGAAAAGGCGCTCAGTGATGGGCTGAATTCCTGGCCGCTGGGACAGATAGAGGGATTGCTTGAAACCCTGAAAAAAATCGATCAACTGGTCAAATCCAGCCGGTATTAGCATTATTATCAATTAACACAAGCAATAAAGGTATCCAGAAACATGTCCAAGATTAAAAGTGTCAAGGCACGTGAAGTGCTCGATTCCAGGGGAAATCCCACTATCGCTGCCGAGGTATATACAGAGAAGGGTTTCGTTGGCAGCGCGATGGTGCCATCAGGGGCATCAACAGGTTCGCGTGAGGCGCTGGAGTTGCGTGACAAGGACCCGGCCCGGTATCTGGGCAAGGGCGTATTAAAGGCTATCGCCAATATTCATGAGCAGATAGCCCCGCTGGTTACCGGGATGGAAGTGACAGATCAGGCCGGTATCGATCATGCGATGATTGCCAGCGATGGTACATCGAACAAGAGCAAACTTGGCGCCAATGCCATACTTGCTGTTTCCATGGCCGCTGCACATGCCGCGGCAAATGATCAGGGCTTACCGTTATACCAGTATCTGGGTGGTAGTGGTCCCTACACCATGCCGGTACCGATGATGAATATCATCAATGGTGGTGCCCATGCAGACAACAACGTTGATATGCAGGAATTCATGATCCTGCCGGTCGGTGCCGGCAGTATTGCCGAGGCTGTGCGTTACGGTGCCGAGATATTTCATGCCCTGAAATCCGTGTTGTCAAAGAAAGGACTGAATACGGCTGTAGGCGATGAAGGTGGTTTTGCCCCGGACCTTTCGTCCAATGAAGAGGCGATAGAGGTCATTTTACAGGCCATCCACAACGCCGGATATACGGCGGGTAAGGATATTTTACTCGGGCTCGACGTGGCCAGTACCGAGTTTTACAAGGACGGTAAATACCATCTGCATTCCGAGAACAAGGTGCTGAGTTCACAGGAGTTTATCGATTATTTGATGCCTTGGTTTGAGAAGTACCCGATTATTACGATGGAAGATGGTATGGCGGAAGACGACTGGGCTGGATGGAAATTGTTAACAGACAAGCTGGGGAAGAAGGTGCAGCTTGTCGGTGATGACCTGTTCGTAACGAATACAGCTACCCTACAGGAAGGTATCGACAGAAAAACAGCCAACTCGATCCTGATCAAGGTCAATCAGATTGGTTCACTGACCGAGACAATTGCGGCTATCAATCTGGCTAAAAAATCCGGCTACACCGCCGTAATTTCTCATCGTTCCGGTGAAACGGAAGACACTACCATTGCCGATCTTGCCGTTGCGACTTCGGCAGGGCAGATCAAGACTGGTTCCCTGTCACGGTCAGATCGTATAGCCAAATATAACAGGTTGATGAAGATTGAAATTGAGTTGGGCGACAAGGCGAGCTATCCAGGTATGAAGGCGTTTTATAACCTGAAATAACCTGTCAACCTGGCCGGTAGCTGTTTTTTGGATTTATCAGGACAACCGGATGAAATTTGTAAATTTTACACTACTGATATTACTGGTTTTGCTGCAAATCCGACTCTGGCTCGGTAACGGAAGCGTGCCTGATGTCTGGAGTCTGGAAGAGATCAAGGCTACCCAGATTGCCGAAAATGAAAAATTGACCGAACGTAACCTGTCACTCGAAGCGGAAGTAATGGATCTGAAACAGGGCATGGAAGCCATTGAGGAACGCGCCAGAAGTGAGATGGGCATGGTACGATCAGGTGAAACCTTTTATATTATTGTAGATAAACCAGAAAGCATAACCTCAACTCCTCGAGAATAACTGCCCATGGGAACACCGCGGACGTGTTGGACAGTCATACCTGCAGCAGGTCTCGGAACCAGAATGGGTACCGGGATTCCAAAACAGTACATGCCACTTGCGGGCAAAACAGTACTGGAACATACCCTGCAACGATTTACTGGTATAGACGCGATTAAGGGTCTGGTAGTCGTACTTGCAGCAGATGATCTTTACTGGCAGTCCCTGCAGTTAACTTCAAACACCCTTATCCATACCACCATCGGTGGTGCAGAGCGTTACCAGTCCGTCCTGAACGGGTTACGGTATCTGGAAAAAATGGCTGATGCTGATGACTGGGTACTGGTCCATGATGCAGCCAGGCCATGTGTACGCCCTGCAGATATAAAAAAATTAATCAATGCTACGAGTCTATGTGTTGATGGCGCAATATTGGCTATGCCAGTGCGCGATACCATGAAACGGGCAGACGCAGGCAACAGGATTACCACAACAGTCAGCCGAGACCAGCTCTGGCATGCACAGACGCCGCAGATATTCCCGTTGGGCACACTGCGAGCCGCCCTGGAAAAGGTCGTTGGCCAGAATATGGCCGTGACAGATGAAGCACAGGCGATTGAGATGACCGGCCTCTGTCCCTTGATGGTGGAAGGTCACCCGGACAATATCAAGATTACCCATCCTGCAGATTTATCACTTGCAGAGATATACCTGAGACAACAGGAGACGCAGTAATGAGAATAGGCCACGGGTATGACGCCCATAAGTTTATCGAAGGCAAACCGCTCGTTCTGGGAGGGGTTACGATCCCATATGAAAAAGGCCTGCTTGCACACTCTGATGGTGATGCCGTTATTCACGCCTTATGTGATGCATTACTAGGCGCTGCTGCCCTGGGTGATATAGGTAAACATTTCCCTGACACGGACCCTGATTTCAGGAATATAGACAGCCGCATTTTACTCAGAAAGGTAAATGGGTTGATAAAGGAGAGGGGTTACAAGCCAGGTAATGCCGACATTACGATACTCGCACAGGCACCGAAGTTAATGCCATATATAGATGAGATGCGAAAGTTACTTGCCCAGGATCTTGATGTATCTATAGACGAGGTCAGTATCAAGGCAACTACAACAGAAGGGATGGGCTTTGTTGGCAGGAAAGAGGGGGTGGCGGTATATGCGGTGGTTATGATTTCTCGAAGCCTAACCGCAATTCAACCAAGTTATTAAATCAAGATTTCAGTCAAATATTAGAACTGTTTTTTTATTAAAAACTTAAACTCCATAGAAGTTAATCAATCTCTGATCTGACTTGGATTAGTGACGGCAATTATTTTATATTACGTAGTTCATGAATATATCAACTATGGTGTAATTGAGTTATTTATGCACAATTTTTCACAAGAACATATATCGCTCCTGTTCCCCCGTCTGCCGGTGTGCAGGAACAATAGGCCAGTATGTTTATATTGCACTGCAACCAAAGCTGGGTCTGTCTTTTGATGACGGGCAGTCCGTCCCGGGAACCGTATCCCTTGCCGTGGATAATCCTGATACATACCTGGCGTTCGTGTTGGCGAATATGGTCCATGAACTGATCCAGCGCAATTTTTGCGTTATAGACCGTCATTCCGTGCAAATCCAGTTCAGCCACGATCGGTATTTGACCACGTAGCAATCTCCTGAATATCCGGTCCTGTATGCCGGGTCGTTTGAAATGGATATAATTCTCATCGCTGATATCGATTTCAGCAGGTATGTAGGTTGGCTGGTCAGACATGGCGCCCATCGGAACGGCGCGGCTGGCAGTTTCCGGATGTCTGTGCCTTTTGCGTGATACCGGTCGGGGTAATTCTATCGTGTTGCTTAAAATCGGTTTGACCTCACCCGCATGTTGGCGGAACAGTTCGATGTCTTCCGGTGGCAGGCCCTTTTTATTCATGGGGATCAGATTAACGTACTTTCCGGAAAATGTCTGGAATCACAAGTACTTAAAGTGAGGCAGCGATGCGATCCCTGGCCTGTTTAAACCAGGTGGTTCGAAGTAACATCAACAGGGTAAAAATGATTCCCAGCAGGATCGGAGTACATGTATCCGCCTTGACCAGCCAATAGTAGTGCAGGAGGGCGAGCCCGGTCAGCGGGTAAACCATCGAATGCAACTGTCGCCAGCGTTTGCCCAGACGCATAACCATGTTTCGGGTAGAGGTCAGGGCCAGTGGCACCAGTAACACGAATGCGCTAAAGCCAACCGTGATATACGGTCTCTTCACAATATCGTTGATGATAGCTTCTACATCAAAAAACTGATCCAGTACAAAATAGGTCATAACGTGCAGACAGGCATAAAAAAACGCAAACAAGCCGAGCATCCGCCGGTAACGGTTCACAGTAATATTGCCCGTTATTACCCTGAGTGGGGTTACCGCCAAGGTTATCAGCAGGAAGTAAAGTGCCCAGTCACCGGTGTAATGAGTGATAAATTCAATCGGGTTTGCTGTTAATTGTCTGGTAAATCCGTAGTATGTCAGCAGGGCAACCGGAACGAGTGACAGTATGAACACTGCCGGTTTAACGAATAATTTCATGGCGGATTAAAAGTTGATTAGTAAATCCATGCCGCTATACATGGAAGCGACCTGATCGGCATAGCCGTTAAATATCAGGGTATCCTGTTTGAGCAGATTACCTATCCGCCGTTCCTTGGACTGGCTCCAGCGAGGATGGTCGACCTGTGGATTTACATTCGAGTAGAACCCGAATTCCTTTGCATCAAATTGCGTCCAGATAGTCGGGGGCAGTTCACGTACAAAACTGATCTTGACGATCGATTTGATACTCTTGATTCCGTATTTCCATGGCACAACCAGCCGGATGGGGGCGCCGTTCTGGTTCATCAGTTCCTCGCCATACAATCCGACAGCAAGAATGGACAATGGGTGCATTGCCTCATCAATACGCAACCCTTCCAGATAGGGCCACTTCAGATTCCGGTTATTTTTCTGTCCGGGCATTTCTTCCGGGCGGTAGACCGTGGTAAAGGTAACGAATTTTGCACTGGAGTTGGGTTCAAAGCGTTTTAGCACCTCCGCGAGCGAAATCCCTGTCCATGGGATTACCATGGACCAGGCCTCAATACAGCGCAGTCGATAGATCCGTTCTTCCAGTTGGTGCGGCTTGATTACATCTTCCAGATTAAACACGCCAGGTTTGTTGCACTCGCCATCAACAGTAATGCTCCACGGGAGGATGGTCAGTTTGCCAGCATGTTTCGAGGCATCTTTCTTGTCGTTGCCGAATTCCAGAAAGTTGTTGTAGGTACGGATGGATTCAAGGTCGGTCAGTTGTTCCTGAGTATCAGACAGGGGGCTTTTAACAATGTTGCCCAGTATAGCAGCTTCGGACTTTGCAATAGGCAACAGACCACTGCTGGTGACTATACCTGCCATTCCGGCGTGTACGGTGGATTTGATAAACTGGCGACGCGAAAGATACGCTGACTTGCTGGTAATTTCCGAAGGCTTGATCAGATCTGGTTTCTTAATCAGCATCGCTCAATATCCAGGTTGTAGACCTCAGAAATTCCGTTTCAGATTCATGCCCGCATAAAGTGAGGCGACTTGGTCTGCATAACCATTGAACATCAATGTGTCCTGCTTCAGGAAACTGCCTATACGACGTTCTTTGGCCTGACTCCAGCGCGGGTGATCAACCTCGGGATTCACATTTGAATAAAATCCGTACTCATTCGGAGCCGAACGATTCCAGGAGGTAGGTGGTTTCTTGCTGGTAAAAGCGATCTTCACAATCGACTTGATACTCTTGTATCCATACTTCCAGGGCACGACCAGTCTGAGCGGGGCTCCATTTTGGTTGGGTAGTTCTTCTCCATACAGACCAACAGCGAGTATGGCTAATGGGTTCATGGATTCATCGATTCTGAGTCCCTCGACGTAAGGCCAGTCGAGCACATCATAACGTTGCCCGGGCATTTCTTCCGGTCGCATTATGGTAGTAAACGCGACATATTTCGCATCGGCATTTGGTTCAAAACGTTTTAAAACCTCTGCCAGAGGGATCCCTACCCAGGGTATAACCATTGACCAAGCCTCGACACAGCGTAGTCGGTAGATGCGTTCTTCCAGCTTGTGTGGTTTGACGATATCTTCCAGATTATAGGTGCCGGGTTTGTTGCATTCGCCCTCTACTGACACCGTCCATGGCTGCGGCTTGAATTTGCCGGAATTTTCTGCCGGATCTTCCTTTGCAGTACCGAACTCATAAAAATTATTATAGGTGGTAACCGCCTCGAGCGGGGTCAGGGTTTCACCTGCCGTAGACAGCGGGCTTTTAATTACATCCGCTAACGGTGTGCCGGCCTGCACAGTCGGTGAGTGAAGCAGAAGACTGCTGTTCGCCAGTACCAGCCCGGTACCCAGGCTGCCCTGGATAAATTTGCGCCGGTTGAGATAATCCGTCTTGCTGGTGATCTCCGAGGGTTTTATATCTGTCGGGTACCTGATAAGCATTAATCTATCCTCCATCCGAGGCTGTTTATGTGTGACAGCATAACAGTAATTCCGTTCGACCAGTCCTATTTTACCCAGTTCCGGGCATTGTGGAACATCCACATCCACGGTGTTTCTTCATGTGCCCAGTCCGTCGGGATATAAGACAGCTGACGAGTCAGAAATACACGTTCCGGATGCGGCATCATGATGGAAAATCGTCCGTCTGTTGTGGTAAAACCGGTCATCCCGCTGGGTGACCCGTTCGGGTTGGCCGGGTAGTGTTCGGTTGGCTGGCGAGAATTATCGGTAAAGCGCATTATCGGCAGGCTCATACCGGCATCCTGACCGTGTTTGAAACGTACCCTGCCTTCGCCGTGGGCCACGACCACTGGTACATACGCACCTGCCATACCGGCCGTGAAAATAGAGGGTGACTGCATCACCTCAGCCATGACCAGACGTGCCTCGAACTGCTCGGAACGGTTTCTGACAAAATCGGGCCAGTGTTCAGCACCCGGTACGATCTCACGTAACTGTGACAACATCTGGCAGCCGTTACACACACCCAGACCAAAGGAATCGGTGCGTTTAAAAAACTGCTCGAAGCTGTCGCGCAGGGCAGGGTTATACAGTATTGATTTTGCCCAGCCACCACCCGCACCGAGCACGTCGCCGTAGGAAAACCCACCACAGGCGACGAAGCCAAGGAATGACTCCAGGGCGACGGTGTTGTTGATCAGGTCATTGGTATGGACGTCTATGCAATCAAAGCCGGCGCGGGTAAATGCCGCCGCCATTTCAACCTGTCCGTTGACGCCCTGTTCGCGCAAAATGGCGATACGCGGGCGGGCGCCGGGATTGATAGCCGGAGCATGTCGTCGGGTTGCCGTTGCGGGTACATAGATAAACAGGCCGGGATCGTTCATGTCGAGCAGCGTTTCAAGCTCTTCTCGTGCACAGTCGGGATTGTCACGCAGCTGCTGTATGTTGTTTGATGTGGATGACCACAGGCGGTGGAGCTTGGCCAGCTGTTCGCTATAGATCTGCTTGCCCGAATTCGAAATTGTGATTGTCCTGTTATCATTCGGCAGACCAATTACTTGTAGATGTTCACTGCGCAGACCAGCATTATAAAATGCCTGCAATACACTCTCTTTATGCGCGTTGTTAATCTGGATGACAGCACCTGACTCTTCACTGAATAATTGCGCGAATATCTCGTGGTTGTCCGTCTGTATCTGGATATCCACACCCAGGTGTCCGGCAAAGGCCATTTCACAAACAGTGACAAACAGACCCCCGTCAGACCGATCGTGATAGGCGAGGATATGACCGGTTTCATTCAACAATTGTATCGCCCGGAAAAACCCGGCGAGCAGGGCGGGATTATCAAGATCAGCGGTATGCTCACCAAACTGGTTAAAAACCTGGGCCAGACAGGAACCGCCGAGGCGATTGCGCCCACCGGACAGGTCGATCAATAACAGACAGCTGTCTGGTTGCGCCTGCAATTGCGGTGTCAGTACCTTGCGGATGTCGGCGACCGGGGCGAACGCGGTAATGTTGACCGACAGGGGAGAATACACCTGCTTTTGTTGTTCACCTTCTTTCCATACCGTATTCATCGACAACGAATCCTTGCCGACCGGTATCGGAATATTCAGTGCACGGGCGAGGGTCGCCACCGCATTGACAGTTTCATACAGTTTCACATCTTCGCCAGGCTGGCCACAGGCGGCCATCCAGTTGGCAGACAGTGCGATATCCTCCAGCCTCAGTATCCTTGCCGCACAGATATTCGTGATCGCCTCTGCCAGTGCCAGCCTGCCTGAGGCCGGTGCATTCAGCGCAGCGACAGGTGAGCGTTCACCGGTGGACATGGCCTCACCAACCAATGCATCGTAACTGCTGGCGGTTACGGCACAATCGGCCACCGGGGTCTGCCATGGGCCGACCATCTGATCGCGGGCGACCAGACCGGACACACTGCGATCTCCTATCGTAATCAGGAAGCGTTTGTCAGCGATCGTCGGTAATTGCAGCAGACGCGAGATCGCCTCTGCCACGGAAACCTTATCCAGTTGCAGCGGTTTGCCTGCAAATGGGTGACGTGTGACCTGGCGGCTCATGCGGGGCGGTTTGCCCAGCAGCACATTCAACGGCATGTCGATCGGTTTGTTATCAAAGACCGAATCATGCAACTGTAACTGACCGCTATCATCGGCCTCGCCCAGTATGGCAAACGGGGCACGCTCGCGTTGGCACAGGGCCGTAAATGTTTCGATCGCATCCGGTCTAATCGCCAACACGTAGCGTTCCTGCGATTCGTTGCACCAGAGCTCCATTGGCGACATGCCCGGGTCGTCATTCGGGATCGCGCGCATCTGAAACAGAGCTCCACGATTACCCTGGTGTATGAGTTCGGGCAAGGCATTGGAGAGTCCGCCCGCACCAACATCGTGGATCGAAACTATCGGGCTGTCCTCACCGAGTGCCCAGCAGCGGTCTATCACTTCCTGACAGCGTCGTTCCATCTCCGGGTTCTCCCGCTGCACCGAGGCAAAATCCAGATCAGCATCGCCGAGGCCGGAGGCGACAGACGAGGCAGCGCCACCACCCAGACCAATCAACATGGCCGGTCCACCGAGCACAACCAGTTTTGCCCCGGCCAGGATCGGTTTCTTTTCAACATGCATCGTGCGAATCGCACCGTAACCACCCGCAAGCATGATGGGTTTATGATACCCAAAAAAAGCTTGGGTGCCGGGGATGGGCTGTTCATAGCTGCGGAAGTACCCGCAGAGTGCCGGTCGACCAAATTCGTTATTAAATGCGGCAGCACCGAGCGGTCCATCGATCATGATGTCGAGCGCACTGACTATCCTGCCCGGCTTACCGGTGTCGATCTCCCAGTCTTGCGGCAGCTGGGGTAACTGCAGATTGGAAACGGTAAACCCGGTCATACCGGCCTTCGGTTTGGCGCCAGTGCCCGTTGCAGCCTCATCCCGGATCTCGCCACCCGAGCCGGTCGCCGCACCGGGGAAGGGCGCAATTGCCGTTGGATGGTTATGTGTCTCCACCTTCATCAGGATGTTTACATCTTCAGCGTGATAACGATAGGTACTGTCAGCCGGATCCGGGAAGAAGCGTGACGCGGTATATCCGCGCATGACAGCCGCATTGTCCTTGTAGGCAGACATGACGCGACCCGGGGCGTGGGCATGGGTGGTGCGTATCATCCCAAACAGTGAGTCCGGCATTGCAATATCGTCTATCGTCCAGTTGGCATTGAATATTTTATGTCGGCAATGCTCGGAGTTGGCCTGCGCAAACATCATCAGTTCCACATCCGAAGGATTACGTCCCAGCGTGGTAAACGCCTGATCCAGATAATCAATTTCATCTACTGACAACGCCAGACCCATGATCTTGTTTGCTGTGATCAGGGCCTGCTTGCCTGTACCGAGCAGGTCGATATGTTTCAATGGTTTGGGCTGACCGGCCTGGAACAGGGAATCTGCTCCGCTCAGGCTGGATAATACGGTTTGTGTCATCCGGTCATGGATGAGTCCTTTTAATGCCGTCAGCGTGATCGTATCCAGACTGTATCCCGCTTCAAACTCGAACTGCCAGATGAGCCCGCGTTCGACCCGTCTGACCTGGGGCAGTCCACAATGGTGGACAATATCACTGGCCTTGCTTGACCAGGGTGAAATTGTGCCCGGACGAGGAACTACCAGGAGTGTCTGTTCCGGCCAGGAACCGGCGTCGGACTGATGCTGTGCTTGTAGCAAGTTTTCCAGTTTGCCGATGTCGGTAGCTGACAGTGTCGCAGTATTGTTGACCAGATAGACGTATTCAGTCTGGACCTGCCGCAGTGCGGGACAAACCTGTCCGAGCGTAGTGCACTTTTTTTCGATGCGAAACGGGGAAAATGCGGGTTCACCGCGGAATACGAGCATTAATCTGGATTCCTGCTATGTAAGTTAAATTTCGGGCTGTTCAGGCCGACAGTTTACCGAATTTCTTCAACTTTTATCAGTACTGATCGCATCTCATCTACCTGGCGACTGTTCGATCCACCGGGTATTTGTCGGTTAGCGAAACTGGACTGATCCAGTCCGCCTATCTGTATCCATTCACCCAGTTGGCCAGTGACGGTGGTCTGCACACTTTGTATATCAAATTTCGGCACCCGGCCAGGATTGACCGAGCTCTGGCGTGGGGCGACCAGATGAAGCTACTCAGGTGCATTGCCAGATCCACCAGGCGATGACCGCGTTTGGCAATCCGTAACGGTTCGTGGACCAGTATACGTACCCTGTTGTTACGGCTCTTTAATACCAGTTGTTTGACGGCTTCGGTAAATTCTGCCGTGTTGTAGATGGCCGGATCCAGTTCCCGGCTGATGATGTCGAGCATGCGTTTCCTCTGCCTGACCATTTCCAGTGACACCTGCCCCAGTTGCTCGCTGGTATCAATTGCAAGCGCCTCGTCGGTCTCGCCCAGCCTGCAGTCTTCAAACTTGATCATGGATTCATCTCCGGTCAGTCCCGGATGGGGTTGACTGTCTTGACGATTTGCAATGTCTGTTCGACGGCATTGCCGACATAGGCGGCGGGCGTCATTTCGAGCAATCGATTTTTTTCCGATTCCGGGATCTCCAGCGTCCGGATAAATTGTGCGAACGTCTCACGGGTGACAGCCTGGCCCCGGGTCAGATCCTTTAGTTTTTCGTAAGGCTTTTCAACAGCATAACGACGCATGACTGTCTGGATTGCCTCGGCCAGCACCTCCCAGGAGTGGTCCAGATCAGCATTGATGGCGCCGCTATTTATCTCAAGCTTGGAGATACCCTTCAGACACGACTGCCAGGCAATGACACAATGGGCTATTGCCGTGCCGACGTTACGGATCGAAGTCGAGTCGGTCAGGTCACGTTGCCAGCGCGAGATGGGCAGTTTTTCTGCCAGATGACCGAGCAGTGCATTGGCGATGCCCAGATTGCCTTCGGCATTTTCAAAATCAATCGGATTGACCTTGTGCGGCATCGTTGATGACCCGACCTCGCCGGCACGCGTTTTCTGCCTGAAATAACCGAGCGAGATATAGCCCCACACATCGCGACAGAAGTCGGTCAGTATCGTGTTAAAACGGGTGAGTGCGTGAAAGTACTCCGCCATATAATCATGCGGTTCAATCTGGGTTGTGTGCGGGTTCCATTCCAGGTTTAATGATTCGACAAATGATTCCGAGACTGTCATCCAGTCCACGTCTGGATAGGCCGCCAGGTGTGCGTTGAAATTACCGACGGCACCGTTGAACTTGCCAAAGATATGACAGGCCCTGAGCGCCTGTATCTGTCGTTGCAAACGATGGACAAATATGGCCACTTCCTTGCCCAGCGTGGTGGGTGTAGCGGTCTGGCCGTGCGTGCGTGCAATCATAGCCTGGGCGGCATTTAATTTTGCAAGACTGGCCAGTTGCGCCAGTAATTGATCACACAGTGGCAGGATATGCAGACGCCGGGCATCGGCCAGCATCAATGCATGACACAGATTATTGATGTCTTCTGATGTGCAGGCAAAATGTAGGAATTCCGAGACTCGATGCAGTTCGGCATTGGTGGCAAACTGTTCTTTCAGGAAATATTCAACCGCCTTTACATCATGGTTGGTCGTCACCTCTATCTGTTTGACCCGCTCCGCATCCGCCAGCGAAAAATCAGTCACGATGCCGTCCAGTATCCTGTTGGCCTCCACGCTCAGAGCCGGTACCTCATTGATGGCGGAGATGCCGGCGAGTTTCTGAAGCCACCGCACCTCGACAATAACGCGGTAGCGGATCAGGCCATATTCACTGAAGACCTCTCGCAGCGATTCGGTCTTGTTTCCATAGCGGCCATCCACAGGGGAGATGGCGGTAAGTGCGTTCAATTCCATTCGGGTTTCCGTTTATATTCCAGAGGATGTTCAGGGGCTGGGGTTCGGTTGTTCAGTATGCAGCTTCTCTATCTGTTGCAACAGCTCTACTGACAGTTGAACCTGCAGACTGCCAATATTGGCAGTCAATTGTGCCGTTGAGGAGGCACCTATTATAACACTGGTTAAAAATGGCCGGGTCAATACAAAGGCGAGCGCCATCTGCGTCGGCTCCAGCCGGTGATCGCGCGCCAGCTGCACATATTTTGTCGTGATACTGACAGCCTGTTCATTAAGGTAACGCCTGAACCCGCTGTATAGCGTCAGTCTGGCATTCTCTGGTTGCTGATCAGCAAGATATTTGCCGCTAAGTACGCCAAAACCGAGTGGCGAGTAAGCCAGCAGTCCTGCCTGTTCGCGCAGGGCAATCTCCGACATATTAATCTCGAAAGACCGATTCAGCAGGCTGTACGGATTCTGGACTGAGACGATACGCGCCAGTGATCGTTTGTCAGAAATACGCAGATACTCATTCAGGCCCCAGGCGGTCTCGTTACTGACACCGACATATCGGATCTTGCCACTGCGTATCATCGCATCCAGTGCTTCCAGCGTTTCCTCGATTGGCGTGCCGTCACGTTCAGGTGTATGGGTATAATTCAGTTGACCAAAGTTGTTCGCATTACGCTCGGGCCAGTGAATCTGGTACAGGTCAATGTAGTCTGTTTGCAGTCGTTTCAGACTCGCGTTGATGGCCAGTTCGATGTTTCTGCGGTCCAGTTTGTTGTCCTCTCCGCGTATCCATGGCCGGTTCTTGCCGGGTGGCGTAATCTTGGTAGCCAGGATAAACCTGTCGCGATTGCGCCGACGGGTATGCCAGCTGCCGATGATCTCCTCGGTCCTGCCGTAAGTTGCTGCCTGTGGCGGTATAGGATACATCTCGGCCGTATCAATAAAATTGATGCCGGCATCCAGTGCGAGATCAAGTTGTGCATGGCCTTCCGGTTCGGTGTTTTGATTACCCCAGGTCATGCTTCCCAGACACAAGGTACTGACCTTGATGCCTGTCCTGCCCAATTCAGAATATTTCATCTTGTTTCACGCTAATAAGTAGGTTGATTTATGATAAAAGGAAACAGGGTTATTTCAAGCAACATTTGCGTATCAGACAAATGCGGGCTGATATGTTACCTTGCACGTACTGAATCAGCCCCGAAACTGCCGGATAATTATGGATACATTGACAATCATTCGACCGGACGATCTGCACCTGCATCTGCGTGATGGTGCGGCGCTCGCCAGTGTGATAGCGCCGACAGCACGCCAGTTTGCGCGTGCAATAGTTATGCCGAACCTGAACCCGCCAGTGACAACGGTTGAACAGGCGCTTGCCTATAGAAAGCGCATCCTGGAGGCATTGCCTCTTGACAGTCACTTTGAGCCGTTAATGACACTGTATCTGACGGATAACACCAGCGCGGACGAGATTGATGCTGTCGCTGACAGTGAATTTGTACATGCCCTGAAGTATTACCCGGCCGGTGCAACCACAAATTCAGACCGGGGCGTCACCGATATCCACAAAGTATACAAGGTACTGGAACGGATGGAACAATGGGGAGTGCCGCTGCTGGTACATGGCGAGGTGACCGGTCCTGCAGTTGATACGTTTGACCGCGAACAGGTATTTATAGATCAGGTACTGGTCCCGCTGCTGAAGCGATTCACGGCGCTCAAACTGGTATTTGAACATATCACCACCGCACAAGCAGCCCAGTTTGTGGGCCAGGGCCCGGAAAATATCGCCGCCACTATCACGCCTCAACATCTGCTTTATAACCGCAACAGCCTGTTTAAGGGTGGATTACGCCCGCATATGTATTGTCTGCCCGTGCTCAAGCGTGAACAACACCGACAGGCAGTTGTACAGGCGGCAACCGGTGGTAACCCGCGTTTCTTTCTCGGCACTGACAGTGCCCCGCATGCGCGCTCAACAAAGGAAACTGCCTGCGGTTGCGCCGGCATCTATTCTGCCCCCTGCGCGATCGAATTGTATGCCGAGGTCTTCGACACCACAGGCTGCCTGGACCGACTGGAAGCGTTTGCCAGTCTCAATGGTGCCCGTTTTTACGGACTGCCGGTAAACAGACAGAAGATTACACTGGCACGACAGCAATGGGAGATACCTGCCTCACTGCCGTTTGCCGATGGTGAAATCGTCCCACTTCGTGCCGGAGAGACCTGTCAATGGAAACTGGTAGCGACCCATGACTGAGAAATCCACGCATACTGCTGTTTCCAACCGGTTTCGCGGTTATCTTCCGGTTGTGATCGATGTCGAGACGGGGGGATTTAATTCCAGAACTGATGCATTGCTAGAGATCTCGGCGGTGATGGTGGGCGTGAATGAACAGGGTAACTGGTTTATCGACGAAACAATTACCCGTTACGTGAATCCGTTCGAGGGCGCCAATCTGGACAAGGCCGCGCTGGCCTTCACCGGCATCGATCCTGAACACCCGTTTCGCAAACAGATCGCTGTGGCTGAAAAGGATGCCTTGCACGATGTGTTCAGACTGGTTCGCCAGAAGATCAGGGAACATGGATGCAAACGGGCGATACTGGTTGGCCATAATGCCTCCTTTGATCTCGGATTCCTGAACGCAGCAGTCGAGCGCACCGGTATCAAACGCAATCCGTTTCACCCGTTCAGCACGTTTGACACGGTCACACTTGCCGGACTCGCTTTTGGCCAGACCGTATTGTCACGTGCTGCCGAGGCAGCCGGTCTCGACTGGAAGAGCAGCGAGGCTCATTCGGCGATGTATGATGCGGAAAAGACGGCTGAACTGTTTTGTATGATCGTCAATCGCTGGAACTGTAAATAAGATTCTGCTTCCGCAGGTTGTGACTGACTATGTCTGCTGGACCAGTCCGCGAGAGTAGGAAAACCACCCACCCCATATCGTCAATACACACGACATGCCCAGTGCCACGTGGATCAGTGTCAGCAGGGCGGGATACAGTGGTGGTTTAATCTGCACATGACCGATAAACAGTGTGACCAGCAGCAGCACCGTGGCCGTACCTATCATATTGCCGGATACACGCGCCAGATTCAGCAAGGCTGAGCCTATCCCCAGTCTTTCCTTGTCCATCGCACTTAGTGCCGCATTGTTGTTCGGAGTGGTGAACAGGCCAAAACCAATTCCCAGTGTCATCAGGGCAATGGCGATAAGTGTAATGCTGGTATCGGTGTCTATCGTCTGCAGCAGGGCGAACGCACAGGCCATCACGATACACCCGGTGGTTGCAATGAACCGGGGTTCAAATGTATCCGATAATCTCCCGGAGATGGGTGCCACGATCGCCATCATCAGCGGTTGGAGTACCATAATCTGGCCAGCGTTTGCCGGTGACATACCCTGGATATATTGCAGGTACAGACTGAACAGGAATACGAACGGGTAATTACTCGAATAGATACACAGGTTGCCCATCAGCGAGCGCGAGAACACCCTGTTTTGCAGGATTGCCTTGAATTTAATCAGTGGATTTGGCGAGGCCAGTTGCTGGTAGTAGAAATACACGGCACCGGCTATGCCGGACAATATCAGTATCCAGGCCAGCGGATCCGGTATCAATGAGATACCGATATACAGCGCACTGCTCCAGACGCCAAAGACCAGACTGCCGTACCAGTCAACCTTTTGTGCCCCGTCGTCTTTCCACTCACCTTTCAATCGGAGCACAGTCATCGTTACCGAGATAAAGCCGAGGACAACCGGGAACAGGAATACACTGCGCCAGCCGTAATTTTCGGTGAACCAGCCGCCGATGACGGGACCGAGTGACAGGCCCAGATACAGCGTTGCAGCGGCGATGCCAAGTGCCGTGCCGCGGTTGCTGGAGGAGAAGATAGACATGAGGATGGCCAGACCAGTTGCAAAGGCGAGCGCGCCTCCGATACCTTGAAATACCCTTGTTACTAGCAACAGTTCGATATTCGGTGCCAGATTGGCAAGTACACAGGAGACCGAAAATAGCGTCATGCCTGTCAGAAATATCTTTTTACGTCCGTGTATATCCGCCATCCTGCCGGCAGGCAACAGGAATATAGCGTTTGCCAGCAGAAATGCGGTTGGCACCCAGCTGACCAGGATCGCATTGGCACTGAGGTCCTTTGCCATCATTGGAACGGCGACGTTGACCGCTGACATCGTCACCGAGACTACAAAATTCGAGATGCTGATACTTGCCAGTGCCAGCCAGCGCGCGGAAGGACTATTCAGGTAGTACTCTTGTGTAGATTTGATATTCAATCTGGTAACTTGCGTCTTGAAAAGCTTCAGCCGGGACAAGGCATTATTCTAGGGTTTAAAGTGATGAATTGATACCGGCATAAAATATTTCCAGCGGCAGTTCATGATAAAGTTGCAATTATGCCTCGCCCACATCTCAAATTACTGACATACAACATCCACAAGGGTTTCAATATCACTAATCGGAAGTTTGTACTGCACCAGATCCGGGAGACATTACAGGAAACCAATGTGGATATGGCCTTTCTGCAGGAGATCCACGGCGAGCACACCGGTCATCAGTTGACGACAAAAAACTGGCCGGAAGTATCTCAGCATGAGTTTCTGGCGGACCAGATCTGGCCACTATTTCCTGTTGTTGTGTCAGAAAATCAGCCAGTAATTTTAGGAAGAAGGATTGTTCGCCTTAGCGACATCGTCTGTTTACGCCCGAGGTCCTCACACTCATAAAAAATTCAAATACATGAAATTATAATTAAAATATAATCTAAATATAATTTTCTCTTGGGTGTATGTTCATGTCTGGCAAAATTCTTAACGTCATTGGTTGTGTCGGTCTTTTGGTTTTGTCCGCTTGCGGAGGAGGTGGCGGTACACCAGCTGTGAGCACAGCGAGCCCCCCCTCAACGCCGACTGTCAGTGTTACTGTCCCCGGCGCACCGACGAGTGTTTTAGCCACAGCAGGCCAAGGACAAGCTATCGTGAGCTTCACGGCACCGGCCTCTAATGGTGGTGCTACGATTACCAGCTACACCGTGACCTCCAGTCCGGGGAACATTTCGGTGAGCGGGGTAACCTCTCCGTTGACCGTGACCGGACTCACAAACGGCACGGCGTATACCTTCACCGTGACGGCGACCAATTCGGTGGGGACCTCCAGCGCTTCGACGGCCTCCAGTAGTGTGACACCGAGTGCGACCGTCCCCGGCGCACCGACAAGTGTTACTGCCACCGCAAGGCAAGGACAAGCTACCGTGAGCTTCACGGCACCAACCTCTACTGGCGGTGCTGCAATTACCAGCTACACCGTGACCTCCAGTCCGGGGAATATTGCCGTGAGCGGGGCAGGCTCTCCGTTGACCGTAACCGGACTCACAAACGGCACGGCGTATACCTTCACCGTGACAGCGACCAATTCGGTGGGGACCTCCAGTGCTTCGACGGCCTCCAGTAGTGTGACACCGAGTGCGACCGTCCCCGGTGCACCGACGAGTGTTTCAGCCACAGCAGGGCAAGGACAAGCCACGGTGAGTTTCACTGCACCAACCTCTACGGGTGGTGCTACGATTACCAGCTACACCGTGACCTCCAGTCCGGGGAACATTTCGGTGAGCGGGGTAACC
>CAMBTO010000013.1 GCA_945870865.1 Klebsiella pneumoniae | reverse complement strand
CCGGGTTTTTACTCTGACCCCAAATATCCATAGGCACACAGATTCTGAACATGATTTGTCAGTTACGAAAAGTTCCAGCTTGTCTGCTTTTGTTTCTGGCGTTACCGGCGTATGCGCAGGACGTGAACCGGGATGAAAGGGTTGATTATGCGGCCGGGTTTTTCGCACAATATCAGCCTGATACCGCGCTCGACATGGTGCAACAGATCCCCGGCTTTCAACTCGATGATGGCGACAGTCTGCGCGGATTCGGCGGAGCGGCCGGCAATATCCTGATCGATGGACGGCGACCAAGTACAAAGCAGGATGTACTGTCTGCGATCCTGACCCGTATCCCGGCCAGTCATGTCGAGCGTATCGAACTGATACGTGGCAATGCCGGCGCGGCCGACCTGCAGGGACAGACTGTCGTCGCAAATATCATATTACATAAGGACGAGCCGGCCGCCATCCGCTGGAGGGCAGGTTTTCGCCGCAATTTCAATAATCGGCAATTTGGACCGGAGGCGGGGATCTCACTGTCTGACCGCTGGCACCAGATTGATTATAATGCAGGATTCTCGGCCGAGCTGAATCCGCGCAGTTACAAGGGGCCGGAGCGTATCTATAACAGTACAGGTGGTCAGGTCGAGCAACGCGATGATAACAACTTTCGCGACAGTAGTGCCGGCGAGATCAACCTGAATGCGAATTCGTTGTTTGGGGCAACCCGGGTGCGCCTGAATACCAAACTGGCCGTTTCGAATCAGGATGGTTTGACGACTTCGATCCGTGTGCCATTGGCGAACAACGGTACTCGCCACGACGAATTTTTCGGTGACGACCAGGGGACGCATGCGCTGGAGTTTGGACTGGATGCCGAGCGGCAACTCTCGGCTGACATTACCGGCAAGGCTATCTGGTTAATCTACAGCAAAAACAATACGCGTGATGCGGATCAGCGCAGTGTCGATGCTGCCAATGGCAAGACGACGTTTTATCGCGAGGCAAAAACCGATACCGGGACGCGCGAAAATATCGGCCGTCTGGAACTGGACTGGTCTGGCTGGACCGGCCACTCCGTGCAGGCCAATCTCGAACTGGCTTATAACTCGGTCGACGGGACACAGCGCCAGTTCGAGGACCGCGGACTCGGTCCGTTACCTGTCGATGTGCCAGGCGCAAACACACGTGTAGATGAACTGCGGTGGGACGCATTATTGCTGGATAGCTGGACACACCGGACCGTCACCCTGAACTATGGCCTTGGAATAGAACGCTCAACCATCTCGTCCGAGAGTGATGATAACCGCAAGCGCACTTTTAACTATCTGAAACCCCAGGCACAGCTGGTCTGGGCGCTCGACCCACAGCATCAGCTACACATGCGCATTGCCCGCGAGATCGCACAGCTGGACTTCAACGAATTCATCAGCTCGTCCGTGTTCGAGGATGACGATCTGGCGCTCGGTAATACGGACCTGCGGCCGGAACGAACCTGGGTCAGCGAACTGGGCGCAGAGAAGAGATTCGGCCAACTGGGTGTGCTGAGCATAACGGCGTTCTATCATGCCATTACCGATGTGCAGGACCTGTTGCCGTTGACACCCGAATTCGAGGTGCCGGGCAATATCGGTGACGGTCACCGTTTGGGACTGGAATTAGAATCAACGATTCCGCTCGAATGGACTGGGCTGACCAGTGCGCGCATTGATGTAAAGGTACGCTGGCAGGACAGCTCGGTTATCGATCCAGTCACCGGCCAGAACCGCGTACTGTCCGGCAAGACCGGCTTTGGTGGACCGACCATCATCCCGTTCCGGGATGATAGTGATGAATACGATTATGTTTATGATGTTGCCTACCGGCAGGATTTCAATACTACCCGGGTTGCCTGGGGCTGGGATTTTGCCGAACGCGGCGACCGCATCCTGTTCAAGGTGAATGAACTCGACATCATCGACGAGAGCGACCTTGAGTTAAACGCATTTGTCGAGACCACGCGCTGGGCTGATATCAAGGTCCGGGTCGAGGGCCAGAATATCCTGAATCTGGCGGAGGAACGCAACAGGACGATATTTATCGACACGCGCAATCTTGCACTGACCGGTATCGAACGCCGCGAATGGCGTGCCCGCGAGAAGGGATTCAGACTGTTCCTGATCCTGACCGGATCTTTTTAAAAAGCAAAATTTGATCAGTCACCGTAATACTTTACTTTTCACTTTCCTCAATGAGTATGTCCAGTACCAGCCTGACTTCTGCAGCCCATTGTTCGGAGACAGTCTTGCCAGCAGGAAGGTCGGTACTTTTCCGGCGATAGACAATCATGCCGGCTCCATTCACGATCATCAATCCCGGTATAAACTGCACATTGTATTGTTCAGCAATCGAATCTGCTTCAGCGATCGCAATCAAGGGAAAGTTTAATGCATCAACATAGGCCTTTGGATCGCCTATACCGCGTTCGAGCGCATTAAAAGAAATGATTTGAATGCCCTGCTTTGCGTATTCAGCCTGGATTTCTTTCACATACGGCATAAATGCCTTGCAATATGGACACCATGTTGCCCAAAACACCAGGACCGCCGGTTTATTGTCCAGAACCGCAGGGAACTCAACCTGTGCACCATCTACCAGATCAATTCCCTTCCAGGCAGGCGCCATATCTCCCTCATCTACGGCTGGTGCTGCCGCGACGTTCAGACAGAGCCACAATATCAAAACCAGTCTTTTCAACATGAAGTTAACTCCTGATAAAAATAGTACATAGTTTCAGCCTGACTGCTTGCCTGTCGTTTCATCATCATCTCCATCAGAACCTCCCTAACCCAGCACACTCATCAATCGCCCAAGGTCAGAGATTTGTTCCACTTCCAGAATTGTTTCAACAGCCTTTTCCGCACCCGCCTTGCCCAGATGATCTTCAGCCATGCCCATGAATTTCTTCACCAGCATCGTATCGGTCGGAGGATTCTCCAGTGACCCGGGTGGATCGATTACCTCGGCCTTATGCACCTTGCCGTTTCGCAGTTTTACTTCAATTTTGACAACGTCCCAGTTATCCGGACTGTCAGCCAGATCCGGATTCAGGCGTAAGGTCACGCGCTTCATCGTATCCAGCACACGACTCTCCCGGAATCGTTCCGGTTCAAAATCATGATCCGTTACGTTACCGTCCAGCAATGCCCTGGTCACATAATACGGCATATTATGGTCGGCATGTTCCCGCACCGTGATTTCGCTCCGGTTGTAAACCTGCTGGTTTTCGATTCCCATCGCACTGAGAAATACCGTAACACTCTCAATGTCCTCCGGTCTGACACCCTGGTCATACACTTCGACAGCTGCCGCAATCGGCCCCTGACAATATTTGTGGCAAGGCCACATCTTGGTCATGCTTAATAGTATCTTGAAATCCCCACTACGCTGGCGCAGGATGTCTTCGTCCAGTATTTCAGTAACATACTTCTGGAAACCATACGCCCCTTCAAAAATTGTGAGCGGGTAGGTCATGCCTTGCGCTGCCAGCAACGCGGCAAATGTGCCATTGCGAACCGACAGGGGACCGGCGGTGCCTTTTGATGGTGTCATGCTACCACCACTCAGCATCCCGCCCCGGCGGACTTCTGCCAGTGTATTTCCATGTGCCCCGGCGATCGCCATCGCGTTGGCTATACCGGCTGCATCCAACCCGAGCAGCCTGGCGGCCAGTGCGGCAGAGGCATAATTTAACAATATGGTTCCGATGTCCCAGCCATCGCTCATGTCACTGCCTATCGTCGCCTCCCGGATTCGGACGAAGACTTCGTGTCCGATACAAACACCGAGTATCAAATCTTTGCCGCTCAGGTTTTTCCATTCTGCGATCGCCAGTGCCGCTGCAAGATTCTTGCTGGGATGTCCACCCGGTGGGGTGTAATCATTAAAATCGAGATAGCGAATAGCCATTGCGTTGAGGAACGCGGCCTGGTCTGCGGAAACCTTGCGACCGAGTCCAATCAGGGTTGACTGGGGATGACCACCCTGCAGGAAAACCGTTTCCCGTGCCAGCCTTACCGGTTCTGCATTGAGCCCCCCAAAGGCGCATCCGACCGTATCGAGGATAACCCGTTTGGCCTTTTCAACAGCCGCCGTGGGCAGGTCTTCATAGCGTAGCGCGGCTATCCATTTCCCCATGTCCTCGGCCACGGTTGTTTCACTTTTGCCCGTCACAGACGGTCCCCTTACTTCAGAGAGAGCAATTGTCGGCAGTGCAACTGCCAGTGCGCCCGAACCCCAGGCCTTCAGGAAATCCCGTCGTGGTATTTGGTACCTGGACATCGTGTTCCCCTCCCCTTTTATTTACAAGTGTAGACCAACCGACATACGGATAAGGTCAAATGTGCAATAAACCGCGGCCGTAATCAACACTATTTCCCAGGTAATCGCGGATAAAAATACAGTCGGGCTGGCAGCCCCAGATTTTCCTCGCTGACCGTGTAATATCCCTTGCCCGAAGCATCCCACGCTACCGCTTCGCCGCCTGGTTCCCATATATAAGGTACAGTTTCAGGTCGTTGACTGAATGTTTCCTGAAGTGATGCACCGGGCAACCTGTGCCAGTAATAAATGGCAGTGTATGTCTTGACCAGAACTTCCTCGCCAGACCGTGAGATATCACCACCCACGATGTATTTCCAGGGTAGCTCTGCTACCGGCTCTGCCGTAATCAGCCTCTGCTCCGGAAAAGCCAGGGGCAAGCGATAGACAATTGCCGGTGTGACACGTTTGGTTATTAAGTAAAGCGCACCTGAGAGTGGATCCGCCACCAGTGTTTCTGCATCATGGCTGCCCTCGGGGTACCGGTAGTTCATAACCTCAACATTGTTTATATGCTGAGTGACCAGTTCCTGATCTTCATCTACCCGTGGTTCCGTTATTCGACAAATACTGCGCGTCTTGTACTGACGTTTGTTATCGCCGATGGCACCTACATAGATATAATCACGCTCCTGTCCTGCACCCTCTGCAAGCGTGATATCCTCCCAGTCGCTATAGTCACAGCCGTCCAGAATATATACACCCAGATGTTCACCGCGTGTATTCACGGCATATAGCGCCGGGATACCGGAATCATTATGAGTCCACAATACGTTGGCATTATCATGGCTTGCCACAATACCCGAGGCCTCGCGTATCGGATCATATTCAATTAATCCGAGATTTTGACGGGAGCCGAAATGTATATCACTGGAAGAGAACTGACTCATACTTGCACAACCGCTGATCAACAAGGGAAGTAACAGCGTGGACCATGCGGATTTTCTTGATAACAAGGACTATTCTCCTTTGTCTCCGGCCCCTTTTACATCTAGAATGCAAGGCAACAGAGAATAAAAATGAGGCGGTGTCGTGATAACCATACTGTGTTGTCTCCGACCCCATTAATTTGTGGGGATTTAAACATGAAAACATACCGGTCAGCCATAGCTGCCATAACAATGTGTCTCGGGATCATGACGATGAACAGTCATGCCGCTGACATTGATAAAAATGTTCCTGACTACGCTATCGAACTGGATAAATATGTTACCGAGAACTTCGCGTCGGCTGTCCCCGGTGCCGCGCTGATCGTCGTCGCGAACGGCAAGGTACAACTGGTAAAGGCCTATGGTGTCAGAGAAGTCGGGTCCAAACAAGCGGTGGCACCGGACACTGTTTTTCGTCTGGCATCGGTGTCCAAGACCTTTGCATCATCCGCTATCGCCTTACTGGTCAAGGATGGTGTAGTGAGTTGGGATACCCCGATCCAACCCCGGCTCAATTATATAAAATTCAAGAACGCGACCTACGGCCGGCAAATTACCTTGAAACATTTGTTGTCACACACCTCAGGTCTGGTCGCTCATGCCTATACCAATCTGCTGGATGAGAATGTCCCCTATAACCAGATCCTGAAACGTTTACAAGACGTAGACTTTGTCTGTCCACCCGGGACCTGTTACGGCTACCAGAATCTGGTCTTCAGTCTGACCGCCGACATCGTTAAATCCTATACTGGAATCTCTTACGAGGATTATGTTGCCCGCAATATCTTTGCGCCTTTGTATATGAATAACGCCTCGTATGGTCTTCAGTCTTTTGTGTCTGCACCCAATCATGCCGTTCCCCATGTGAAGCGGAATAACAAGTGGGTACCGGTCGAAGTAACACAAGGCTACTACGATGTGGCACCTGCCGCTGGCGTGAATGCCAGTATTCTTGATATGGGTCAGTGGATATTCGCCCAGTTAGGTCACATGCCCGACGTGTTCCCCGAGACGACACTGGCTGCCCTGCATACGCGTGTTGTGAAAACGAGCCCCTCGCAGGCACATTACGGTCAAAAGGAATCGATAGGCAATGTGCATTACGGACTGGGATGGCGAATATTTGATTATGGAAATTACAAGAATGTCGTCCATCACAGTGGAGGGGTGAAGGGTTTCCGCTCCGAGATAGTCCTGAACCGCGAATCACAGATAGGTATGGCCTTTTTAACCAATGCCGAACCCAAAAAGGCGAATGAGGTTGTATTTAAATTTCTGGAATTCTACGAGAAATACAAGAATACAAATTGAGTCGTCAATACCACAATATCAGGTTGGTAATAAAATACGTGGGTGGATATTTGTAGACATACCCACAAGCATGCAACGATGCTCACCGACGTCATTCCGAAGCGATTGTCCGGAATCCAGTCAGATAAAGTGCCATTACATTGATCTGATGGTTGCCTAGGTACTACAGCATGCCCGTCTCGTTTGGCTTTACCCTTCTGTTCCGAACATCCTCACGCAACAGGCCGATTACCAGAAACCGTGGTCTGTCCCTGTTTATGCGATCTATCGAAGCCGTCATTAGTGTTGTAATATTACAATTTGTAACATGTTCACTGTTCTCAATCACTACGGGGGGTCTATGAAAGGTACTTTTAAAATAATATTTGCCTGGTGTGTATCAGCATTTATTTCTGTCTCATCTGCACAGGATGTTATCGAGAGGCTCGATCCGGGTCTGGACGCACTCATTGCAGCGGACGCAAAGGTAGTAATGATTGCTGATCTGGGCGTTAACGGTACTGCCCCCACCGTGGAAGGTCCGACGTGGATGCCCGATGCAACGTCACCTGATGGGGGGTACTTTCTGTATAGCGACAGGGTCAAACGGGAACTAACCAGATGGTCAGTGAATACACCACTGTCAACAGCCTACGCTTTTAACAAGCTGTTGCCTGACATGGAAGATGGAATTTCCTCCTCCAGCGGAACTGCCAGGGACCCACAGGGGCGCCTGGTGTTCTGTTCTTCAGCGGTTCATGCCGTGATTCGCATTGAAAAGGACGGTACGTTTACCCGGCTGGCCAATCAGCTTAATGGCATAACACTAAACAGGCCCAATGATCTGTCAATCAAGTCCAATGGCGCCATTTTCTTTACTGACAACTCACGTGATCCGACCGGCAAAGCGCCTCCTGCAGTTTATCTTATCAAGGATAGCAAGGTGACTACCCTGATCACGGACCTGGATACGCCAAATGGCATTGCCCTGTCTCCGGACGGAAAAGTACTCTATGTAAACAATACCTCAAACAAGAGTATTTACCGTTATGACGTGCTGGCAGATGATAGCGTTGCCAACGGCAGGGTATTTGTAAACCTGAGCGGCTACACTGAAGAAGGCACAACTGATGGCATGAGAACAGACAGTATGGGCAATATTTATGATACTGGCCCTGGCGGTGTGTGGATCATTTCTCCTGAAGGTACCCTGCTCGGCAGAATTCGTATGCCTGAAGCGCTGACCAACCTGGCATTCGGCGGGACCGATGGCAAGACACTCTTTATAACCGGGCGTCAAAAAGTGTATTACACCAGCGTGAAAGTACCCGGGTAGATAAACCGTTTACAACTGCATACGGGGGGCGGAGAATAAAATCTTCCGCTCTCCCTGTTCATCAAGCCCATAGATAACCACAATCATCCAGAAAGCCTGATCCAGCCGGACACCATCGGATATAAATCGACGTTCCGGTACTGACTGTCCCGCACATAGCCTATAAATTATTAATCGTGATCCGGCCACCGACCATCGTCAATACAGGCTGGATATCCTTGATCTCATCAGCGGGTATCGTGAGGTAGTCGCGGTCGAGCACGACGAGATCGGCAAACTTTCCAGGCTGGATTGAGCCGAGATTGTTCTCCTGGAAAACGAGAAACGCGTTTTGCCGCGTATGGGCGATCAGCGCATCCTCGCGGCTGATTGTCTGTCGTAATACCGTGGTGCCGCCAACCATCTTCCCGGTCACCGCCCACCATAATGTGGTGAATGGCCGGTATTGATTGACCTCAAAGGCGTCGCTCCCGAGTCCCCAGACGATACCGCTTTGCTGGATCAACTGGAGCGGTGGCATGTCGAGCGTACGGTCGCCATGGACGCGTTTGTAGATCCCGCCCATCACGACAGGTCGCGTATGCACTGCCAGATACATCCCCAGCTTCTTCATCCGCTCCAGGTGCGACGCGTTGATCTGGTCCACATGTGCCAGGGCCCAGCGCAGGTTGCGGATCGGATATTCAAGGTTCACCTGTTCAATCTGATCAAGGAATGTGGTGATCGTGTTTTCCACGGTGGCGTGCACATGTAAGGGGAGACCGGCGCGGGCAACCTCGGTTGCAATCCGGCGCCACTGATGCAGTTCTTCCACTGTCGGGCTGGTGCTTGTTGCGAGCATACTGTCATGCAAAGGTCGGTAGACAGTTTCGCCGTAGGCGGTCAGGTCCACCCAGTTGCCCCACTGGAACGGTCTCAAGGTCGCAATCTGCAACAGCAATTCGTCCACCTTATCCGTCGTATTGGATAACTCGGCCCGTGAGAAACAGAAGAACCTTAGATTGAGGCGACCTTCATCGCCCCAGGCACGAAAGCGGTCGATGTATTCTGCAGGACAAGGCCCGCCAACCGTCGTCAGGCCTGCCCGGTTCATGTCATCGATCATCGCCATGCTGCTTGCTTCAAAGATCTCCGGCGGAGGCGGAGGACGCACATCGGCTACAACACCGATGCCATCCGCTTCGATAACGCCGGTAGGTCGACCGGCCTCATTGCGCACGACCCACGGCGCGTCCACCTGTTCCAGCCCGGCGGCGGTGATGGCAAGGCTGTTCAGGTAGGTGTTATCGCGCGTTACCTGCAGCAGCACAGGATTCTTCGGCGCCACCGCATCGAGTTCATCGCGGCTGAAATCAGCCTGATTGTCTGTGAACTGGTCGGTTGAAAAACCACCCAGTGTAAACACCCATGCTCCCGGCCCCAGTGTCTTTGCGTGTTCACGTATCATCTGCAATGCCTCGGCACGCGTCTCGATCCCGTCCAGTCGTAACTCCAGCTGCCAGATCGGACCCTCCTCCATGACATGGCCGTGGTTGTCGATCAGACCGGGGATGACGGATCGTCCCTTCAGATCGATAATCCGGGTGTCCGGGCCGGCGAGTGCGACTATCTCCTTATTCGTGCCGACGGCGATGATGTGCTCACCGCGTACCGCAACGGCTTGCGCAATCGAAAACCGGGCGTCTACCGTGATAATTTTGCCATTGTTCAGAATAATATCGGGCGCGGGCTGCTGCGCGAGGCTGGTTCGCGCACAAAGCACTACCAGCGCAAGAGTCATTGATACTACGATCCAGGCTTGGTGTTTCATCCAGTAACAATCTCCATTATTCCCACCTCAACAATTGATTTACTGGATTATATTGTAGCAAACCAACACTCCGGTGTGATGCAATGAAACGATATTCTATCGACACAAACCCGTTTGATTTGTTACTCTTGACCACAAACAAGGAGGCATTGCGTGGCTAAAGATTCAGACACCGATTTGGATTTTTTTCGTGCGTCGGACGAGAAAAAACATCGCATCAGCCGGCGGCAGTTGCTCAGTGGCGCCGGCGCTGTCGTTGGCTGGGCTGCGAGCCGGTCAGCACTTGCCCAACAATACAGTCATGACAATCTTTTTCCGCAACCGACCCCCGATACCTACGTAAACAATAATACCGACAAGCCCTGGTCACAGGCAGGTGCCGCCCCGTCCGAGGTAGGTCGGAGATCCCCGTTCGTTAAACTCAAACGTACGCTGGAAGTCAGTGGTACGCGGATATATGCGACCGGATCGAGTACCGACTGGACCAAAATTATCGGCACCGTGACGCCGTCTGACCTGTGCTTCGAGCGCCACCATGCCGGTATCCCGCTGATTGACCCCGCGAAATACCGCCTGCTCGTGCATGGCATGGTTGAGCGTCCGATGGTCTTCACACTTGAGGACATCATGCGCCTCGGCGCAGAAAAGCACTTCTTTTACTGGGAATGCCAGGGCAATGGCCAGGCACCCAGCAAAGGCAAGGTGAACCCGGACTCAACCATATTCGATTCACTCGGCCGCTCAAGCGCGTGCGAATGGGTCGGCGTGCCTCTGCGTACCATCATGGAACTCGTCAATGTAAAACCCGAGTCCACCTGGGCACTGGTCGAATCCTACGACGCCGCAGGCCTGGCGCGCAGTATTGACATCAACAAGCTCTGGAATGACGCCTACCTGATGTATGGCCAGAACGGCGAACCGGTGCGGCCCGAGAACGGTTACCCGGTGCGTCTGCTCCTGCCGGGTTATGAGGGCAATACCAGCAACAAATGGATCCGCCGCATCCAGTTTTCGAACAGCATGTTCCAGATGCGGGAGGAGACCTCGCGCTACGCCGATCATCTACCCGATGGGAGCACACTTCAGTATTCGGTCCAGTGTGGCGTGCGTTCACATATCATCACACCGTCCGGTGGCATGAATCTGACCGAGACGCCACCACCCCGTGAACTGCGCGGCATGGCCTATTCGGGATACGGCAAGATCGCGGGTGTCGAAATCAGCACCGATAGTGGCGCAACGTGGAATCTGGCACGTCTGCACGAACCGGTGTTACCAAAAATGGCGACCATGTTCACCTACCCGTGGACCTGGAAAGGCGAAGACGTGAAATTGACCAGCCGTGCCTGGGATGACCAGGGCTTCAAGCAACCAACGCATGAATGGCTGGAAAAATACTCCCCCCAGGGCGCATCCTATAATGGTATCGAGACCTGGCAGGTCCACTCAATCGGGAGGGTTACAAGTGTCTGGTCATAATTCATCGGGAACATTTCTGGCGCTGGCATTCGCCCTCGCGGCAAGTTTGCTGTTCACTGGCGGGATCGCCAACGTTGCGGCGCAGGAAAAGACTGTTACAGCCAATCCACCGATAGGCAGGGATGCTACTGCGGATGAAATCGCTGCCTGGGACATTGACATTGAGGCCGACGGCACGGGGCTTCCGGACGGCTCAGGGACAGTCGCCACAGGTCGCGAAGTCTACGATGCAAAATGCCTGATTTGTCATGGGCCAACAGGAGGCGAAAATCCGGGAGACACGGGTATCACCCCGAACCTCGCTAACTATTACTGCTGTGCAACGACCTTGTACGATTATATCAATCGCGCCATGCCCTATTACGCAGCGCAGTCGCTCAAGCCCGACCAGATCTATAGTCTGGTGGCTTTGCTACTTCATTTAAACAATATTGTACCGAAGGATTTTGTTGCCGACGCAAACACCGTCCCCGCGGTAAAGATGCCCGCCGCCGCGCACTATAGCGTGAACCCCTGGACGTCGGGTGTGATTGAGCAACCTGGCGATCCCTGGTCTCACGACAATAATTGAGTCTGGGCGCAACAGTGGTCGGCATCACGCGAGAATTATGCTCCTTTGTCTGTGTCAGCTTCCTGCTTTTCTTGCAAGTGAGGGGCCATCACCTCTTCCAGCGTGAATCCGGTTAACCGGCGTATGGTGCGCCACAGGTAGTAAAAAATAAGCAGCAGCATCACCATGGACGGGATGGCAATCATGGGGTAACTCACCAAGGTCATACGCCCAAGCTCTTCATTGAACGCCTGGGTGCCGGAAGGACTGGTGACCAGCCATCGCGCCAATACATAATTCATGATGGATGAAAACAAAAACGTGCCCGCAAAAAAATAGGTGGCGTTTAACAGGCGCTTGTCAAATTCCTGTGTATGATTATTGCTTTCCAATACCGTCTGAATCTTGTGCACATCCAGCATGTTGGGGTTGAGCAGCAGTGTTCGTATCAATGGATATTTAGTTCTGGTCGAAAGCAACACCGCCAGTCCAATAATGGCGGGAACGGCGGCTTCTTTCACGGCCAACCACTGGGTATCCAGCTCCAGGATCCCGATACCACCAGTAAGCCCCACGCTTACCATACCTAATACCGCAATAAAGTTTTTCTTGTGATACCGGATCAGCTCAAACAGACCCCAGCCCAGAGGAAAGGCCAGCCCAAGCAGCAGCGCATAGACGCTACCCAGATGTTCATCGCCACTGAATTTCATCAGTATAACGGAGGGGATAATGATACTGACCGCCAGGTCCACCCACGGTCGGGGCTTGTGGTCGGGGTGATGTGTATATGGGCTCATGAACATTCCTATCAAAATCAGGGACAGATGATGATTATGCCTGATTCTGCTGAAAAATATGCGGGGGGAGCCCAACAGGGCCAAGTTGTGGTAATCTTGGCATACGATTATTCCTGATTTTACACTGACCCAAAATGACACACACACATCGCCCAATCGCCCTTTCCAACTGGCTTTATTGCGTCGCCTTGCTGGTCTTTATCATGGTCATCGTTGGCGGTGTGACGCGGCTGACGGAGTCCGGGCTTTCGATTACCGAGTGGAAACCCATCACTGGCGCCCTGCCGCCGATGAGTGAAGCGGTGTGGCAATTGGAGTTCGAGAAATACCAGCAGATCCCGGAATATCTTGAAATCAACGGCCCAGCGGGGATGACGCTCGCAGAATTCAAGTTCATCTATTTCTGGGAATGGGTGCATCGCCTGTTGGGACGGCTGATAGGGCTTGCCTTCGCGTTGCCGTTTGCCTGGTTCGCTATTAAACGTGCCATACCAAACGGTTATGGTGGACGCCTGGTTGCACTGTTGGTCCTCGGCGGCATGCAGGGAGTCATCGGCTGGTGGATGGTCACTTCCGGTTTAACCGAACGCACCGACGTCAGCCATTTTCGGCTGGCCACCCATTTACTCACCGCGTTTCTTATCCTCGGTGGACTGGTGTGGACGGCGCTGGACCTTCGACAGTTCGCCCGTCATCAAACCAGACCCTCAAAACTAACCGGCTTTGGTCTGCTGGTATTCTGCGTATTGTTTGTGCAATTGTTATTTGGAGCATATACCGCCGGATTAAATGCCGGCTATGTCTCCAACAGCTGGCCGCTGATGAATGGCTCTCTCATGCCCGCAGGAATCAACTGGTCTGAGGGTCTCTGGACACTGCTGAATAATCACCCCGTGCTCATCCACTTCATCCACCGCTGGTGGGCCTTTGTGACGGTGGGTTTTCTGATCATGTTGGCACGGCGTGTCCGCGGCCAGTCCCGGGCGGCATCAATCGCCATACACAGTGCGTTTGGTATTCAGATGGTGATCGGTATCGCGACCGTTATGACAGGCGTCAATATCTATTTTGCGGTACTGCATCAGGCCGTGGGAGCGCTGGTGGTTATCGCGACGACGTGGGGTGTGCATTTATCAGGCCGGGGTTCATCGGTTCCCGACAAAGTGGCTGGTATTCAGGGCAATTAAGTTAACCGTCCTCGAATACCCTGACCGTCTACGACCAACCTCAACCCCGTCATTCTGGCGAACGCCAGAATCCAGTCGAACTAATCCGTACTGCGAAGCAGACACATTGGAATTATTCACTCCCAACTCCCATAATTAAGTTAACTGTCTCTGTGGTATCCCCACTAAAACGCCCACCTGATCAATAATGTAGCGCATTCAGGGAACATGCATGGCCTTCAATGATCTGATCGGTTGCGAAACTGACAGACTCATAGGAGAACGCCATGCATGCACAACATATTCCAGAAGGGTTATTGGAAGAAGCAACACCGACGATGCACGCCGTGCGTCGGGAGGCGTTAACAGCGGCAGTAGCGAGCACCCTCAACGGTGCCACGCTGTCGGTGACCGCGTTGGGACGCGGCATGCGTGGTGAGGCTCTTACGTATTGCCACACCAAGCGGAGCTTTCCGGGACTAGGCAACATCTGTTTGGGCGCGAGGACCATGCGCGGCGCCGATCGCCTGTACCATGAGTATAAATATATCCCGGTGCGACGCACGGCGCTGTTTATTATGGAAAGCCTGTATCAAGGGCTTAAGTGGGTCGTGTTCGAACCTAACGATGAGTCTCTGTGGGCACATATCCGGTTAAACGCGACTGTTCCTTTAAGCTTTTTAGCCTATCACCATCTGATCGAAGTATTGATTAAAAACCCCCTCCAGCCCTGGAGTAAACATTACGTCCACCTACATAGGTAGCTAACGGGACAATTTCCCGTATCTGATCTTCTGGCACAGTCAGCAGGTCCTGGGAGAGTATTAAAAAGTCAGCCAGTTTGCCAGGCTCTATCGACCCTTTTATTTTTTCTTCATAGGTAAGATAAGCGTTATTAAGCGACATGACCCGCAGGGCTTCCATACGGTCAATCTTCTGATTTGCTCCGATAACCATTTCCTGATCCATAGTCTTGCGGGTGACATAGAAATAAATATTCAGGAACGGGTTGTTGGGAAAACTTGGCCAGTCACTGCCTCCGGAGACGATGATGCCTTGATCCAGAAAATCCCGCATTGGCAAGACCTGTTCTGTCCTTTCCTTCCCCCACGCACTCAATATTTCACGGTAACCAGTGTAGGGCTGGTACTGCGCGGATACCATGATACCCAGACGTTTGATGCGCTCGATCTGATCGGGATGGATGAGCTGTACATGTTCAACTATCCAGCGTCTGTCCAGAATGGATCGTTCCTGATTGGCAGCTTCATAGGCATCAAGCACCATATCCAGCGTTCTGTCCCCTTCCACATGAATTGAAGGACGCCAGCCATAGCGATTCATTGTAAGGATGGCCTTTTTGAAACTCGCTTCGGGTGTACGAAATTCACCCCTGTCACTTCCATCGCTATCACTATAAGGCTCGCGTACCGTGTCTCCGGGGTTAAACTCGGCAACGCCATCAATTCTTAACCATTCATCTCCGAAACCGGAACCCACACCCCAGGGGCTAAGCATCTGCTCAAGACCAGACTCCTCGCCGGCATTTAACTCAAGACCCATACTGATGCGCATACTCAGTGCGCCTTCGCGCCAGAGTTCGTAATACGCCCGCATCACCTCAGGATAAAGTTGCAGGTCACGGATGCTGGTCAGGCCCATTGAATTCTGTTGGGCCATCATTTTTGCAAGCATGGCCTTTTTCTGATCGAGATCAGGCGGAGGAACGCCCCTGGCGGTGAGATGCAGGGCCGCTGCACCTCGGCCGAACACCACACCATTCAGCGAGCCTGCCTTATCCTTGCCAACGGTAATCCGGGGTGGCACGGTATTTTGGGAAAGGCCAAGGGCGTTCAGGGCTGCGGTATTAACATGTAACGTTTGTCGACTTTCCACGACGATAATTGGATGGTCCAGGCTAAGCTGATCCAGTTCCTGGAGTGTAGGTGTGCGTCCTTCAGGAAACTTCGCGGGGTCCCAGCCCCCCATTCGGGTCAAAATTGTTTCGCCGGGGGATGCATCCCTGACTGCCTGTTGCAGGCGCGTAAGCATCTCTTTCAGCGAACCCACATTTTCCATATCAATACCGCGTAAGGTCAGCAGGGCGAGATGATATTGATGACTATGGTTGTCCATTAACCCGGGGACAACCGTGTGGCCGCGCAAGTCAGTCAGGCGTGTGTCAGGTCCGGCAAGGGCCCGGATCTCATCGGTACTACCCACGGCGAGAAAGCGGTCGTTTTTTACCGCAACAGCCTCGACGATACTCGATTCATTGTCTACCGTAACTATCTTGCCATTGTAAAAAATCGTATCCGGGACAGTAGATAACATTTGCTGTGCAAAAAGTGGAGTTGCCGCGAGTGATAACAACATGATGGGTAGACAAATTCGCTTAATCATCCGGTTCTACTCCTGTTTTCGTATTGTCAGTAATGATATTTCGCCGTCAGACTCGCAGACTCCAGGGTCAGTTTTCAAATCACATCGAGTTTCGAACAATCAAGTAATTGTCTTTTTCACTATAAACTAAAGGAGTCGGAGACAAATGAGAAATATTTGTCCCCCTGCCCCTGGATTTTAATCAACGCCGATTTCGTCTGTCCGCGCCTTTTCCAGATACCAGTCAAGGGCTTCATCGGTGAGCAGTCTGTCTGCATGCAGACTCTTGGCGACATCGGTTACACAGCTAACATATCGATCGCGGGTCAATTTTTCATTGGGTCGTAATATCCCAGTTTTTTCACCGTTGCGATAGCGCACGTGCCAGACCTGCTGGATAGAGGGTCGGGTCATACGAAGAAAGCTGTTGGTCATATTCACTAGATGACCATTGGCATCCAGTGGCTCCAGCCATTCTTCCTTGAAGCTAGGTGGACGCTTCTGGTCTACATTGATTTGGGGAACCGGCATGGTCAGGTATGGGACGAACAGCGCCGGGCTGGAACCAACAGCGGTCCCATCAGGACGATTCATATAGGGACGGTATATACCGCGAGGGCATGCCGTTTCAGGTAACTGAATGGCGGGTCCTGCGTCCGGATCCAGATCCCACACGTCTACCGCATCGACACGCGTATGAGGCGGTTTTTTACCCGTATCAACCCAGTCATACAATGCGTGATGCAGCGCCATTTCAACACCGCCAATATCAATCATGTCTCTGGCAAGATCAGGATAATCAAAGGCTTCAGCGGATGCATCACTGTGGCCGGTGCCGGCGACTTCATAGGCTTTCCAGATGTTCCCCAAACCTTTTTCAATATTGATACGGGTGTTTTCGAGTTTGTAGTCGTAATAGGTCCCCGGTACCCGCTCAAACAAGTGAGGAACGGTCGATGTGGATGCGCCGGGATAGGCACCATGGATGACTTCGACAGTCGGAGGCATAAGAGACATTTGCTCACTGCCAAAGGTCAGCGTATCGGTTTCACTGGGTTGCAGTCGAAATGAGCCATTCTCATCTACTATTGCAGGTTCCCAGAAGTAGGCCGTAGATCCGTGCCCGGCGGCGGTGTCATTCAGAAAAAAGCCGTTGAACAATTTACTGCCCGTATGATCGACATTGACACCGTTGATAACAACAAAGCTGCGACCCAGGGCGGCACCGGCAGAATGTCCCCGGAAAAATTTGTACTCAGGTTTTCTTCCGAGTTGCTCTGCTATGAAATTCTGGCTGATTATTGTCCAGTCACGTATCAGTCCCAGGTGATTGTTAAGCCCCATACCGATCTTTCCGGGGCCGCCGAGCTGCGTTCCATCATCCAGCACCACCGTGTTTGATACATCCGAGGAGATATCATTGGCATCGGAGGCGTCGCGACGGGTCCAGACAACGGCAAAGCCCTCATCTATCAGGGCGCCGGCAGATTCACTGGTCTGGGTGTAAAGGTTAAACTTACCGGCTTCACGCGGATGAAACTGCAGCGGGGTGAACCTGGAGGCCCCGTGTGCCAGTACCCACATACTGCCATTCCAGTCGTTGGCATTTTGCGGAATTAAAATGACGACGCTGTTAGGATTTTCCTCCGAATATGTATAGCGTCCAGTCCCGGGTTTATACGGACCCATATTGCCACGCGCCTGCGTGATAAAAACATGGTCGGTAAACGTGTTTTCCCGACCTTCACCCTCCTGCCCGCTTCCCAACGGGGGGAGAACTTTCGTTTGAACCGGTGCATAACCAAAGACGGTACCGCTAAGGGCCATCGTGATCTGACGATAGGGAACGCCGTGGGCATTCTGAATGATGGTTTCTGCAACAACCCTGCACTCTTCAGGCCCGACCATACGTTGTTGCACTTCGCCTGCCTGGGGCCCGGCCAATGCTGTCTGCCAGTCTTCCACCTCTGACTTCAGTGGCGCCAGATACTGATCCAGATACTCACAGCCTGTCTGCGCGCTGGCAGGAGATGTAAGCACAGTGGTTGCCAGAAGGCTTGACTGGATGATATGGACAAGAAGTGGTTTCCGGTAATTCAGTATGCCGGAGATCCAGTTCAGATATGGATTATCAATTTTAAACATTATTTGCCCCTCCCCTGTGATTCGAGGGCCAGTTTACTCAATTCACACCAGATTTCGAACAACTAAGTAGCTGTCGCTATAATAAAGCTATTTCAGTGTCTTCAGGTACTCAATGACCGCCGCCCGCTCTGCGTCTGATTCAATGCCTTCAAACGGCATGCGCGTGCCAGGCACCAGCTCGTCCGGTGCGCGGAGGAAGTCATTGAGCGTGGTTTCATCCCAGGTGATGCCACTGCGTGTCATCGGGCGGCTGTAACGAAAATCTTCCAGGGCGCCAGCGGCACGGCCGACTATGCCGAGCAAACTGGGGCCTTGTTCGCCGCTGGTGCCGGTCACTGTGTGGCACACGGCACAGCGTTCAAACCCGGATGGCTGTGCCTGTGCTGCGGTAGACAAAACCGACAGCAGTGCCAATGACAGATAAACACCGTACTTCATCCCAGCCTCCGTGGTCGTTGCAGATAGTTGACGAGATCAACGCCAAGTCGCAGACCCAGTGCGCCCACCGGGCCGGTCGGGTTGTAACCGGAGTTCTGTGGGAACACGCTGGCGCCGTTGATGAACAGATTGTCGGCATCCCAGCATTGCAGGTGTGGCGACACCACGCTGGACTTCGGATCGGCACCCATGATGGTGCCGCCAGTGTTGTGTGTGGTCTGGTATGGGCGTGCATCGTAGGGGGCTTTGCGAGGGGCCGGATTGGTGATAGTGGCGCCCATCGCTTTTGCAATTTCATGCGCCTTGCCGGTCACATATTCGGACATCTTCAGATCGTTCTCCGGGAAATCAAATGTCATGCGCAACAACGGGCGTCCCCAGGCGTCGCGATATTCCGGATCGAGATCGAGATAATTAGTGCGCTGGGCGTAACTGCTGCCCTGACAGTTGATGTTTGCACCGCGCAGATACCATTTGGCATTCGCCTCCTTCCACTTTGAGCCCCAGCGCGGTGTGCCGGGTGGCAGCGGCCGCGTGTCGATGGGCCGGCCGTTCATTGTGTTCGCGCTGATATAGGCCCCGCCGACGAAGCCGAGACCGGAATGATCAAAATGATCGTTGTTAAAGTCGTCGATGGTCATGCCAAGTGCACCAGCGCCCATGAACGGATTGAGGTAGTGATCCTCGAAGAACACATTCACGCCGGAGGTGGTCTGATAGCAGTAGTTCTTGCCGACCACGCCCTCTCCTGTCGCGGGATCGTAGGGCTGACCGATGCCGGACAGCAGTAACAAGCGGGTATTGGTAAACACATAACCGCCAAGCACCACAGTCGAGGCGGGCTGTTCGAAGACCTCGCCGGTGCGCACATCGGCATAGACGACAGCCGTAACCCGTTTGGCGCGCTTGTCGTATTTCAGTTCGAGCACCTCGGCATTCGCGCGCAACTCGAAGTTCTGTTTGTCACGCACCAGCGGAAACATCAGGTTGGTGGCCGATGCCTTGGCGTTGGCCTCACACAGGAAACGCTCGCAGTGGCCGCAGTACTGGCAGGCGCCGAGCTGCATACCGTCGGGATTCGTATAAACCTTGCTGGCGTTGGCCGCGGGCATCGGGAACGGGTGGTAGCCGAGGCTGCTGGCCGCTTCCCGAAACATCAAACCGAATTGTGCCGATTCCAGCGGTGGCAACGGATAGGGTGTACTGCGATACGGCTCGAACGGATTGCCGCCGGCAACACCAACGCCCTTCAGATTTCCGGCCTGGCCGGAGATGCCGAACAGTTTTTCAAACAGGGTGTACCAGGGTTCGAGTTCGTCATACTGCACACCCCAATCCTGGATAGACAGGTCGGCAACGGCGGCCTTGCCGTAGCGGCCTTCCAGATGGGTTCGCAGTGTGTGGTCCGTGGTCTGGAAGCGCCAGCACTGGCCGTTCCAGTGCGAGATTGCGCCACCGACACCGAAACCCGGCAGGAAACTGGTCAGGCGTCGCATCGGCAAGGCCTGCTCATCAATGTTATGTCGCAAGGTGAGAGTTTCGACATTCTCGCGCTGTGTCAGCCCGCGGTGGGTGCCCCAGCGCAGCTCGTCGCGTTGGGTAGGTAACTCAGCCTCAGCGCCACCGGTGCGATCCGGTCCGCGCTCCAGCACCAGCACATCGTGCCCCGCCGGGACCAGTGATCGCGCCACCAGACCGGCGGTGAGCCCGCCGCCAATGAAGACCACTTCGCGCTCAGGCAGTATCGTCATGACAGGTCCTGGATCGATCTTGGCGCATCTGACTTCGGATTGCGCTTGTTACGGTAAGTGACGATATCGCGGTTGTACACGGCCGGTAGTCCCGGATAACCGATCAGCTTCCACCCGGATTTGTCGCGGTTGCCGCCATAAATTGGATCGGCAAACGCGCCTTGGTTGAACAAGGGGTAAAACAGTTCGTTAAACCAGCTGGCGAGATTCAGCTCGGGCAGATTGGCCTCACCACCGGCCACGGCCAGCAGCACGCCCTCACGATCTGCGGTAGCGAGCCTGTCGTAGGTCTTGCCGTGCAGCTTCTGACTGTAGCTATTCAGCGCCGCGATCCCAAGCTTGAACCACTGTTCCGGCGTCAGTGGCAACTGGTAGCCATGTTGTGGCTTGCCCTGCCGAAACGGGCCCTGCGAATACAGGCGGTCGCCGCGGCCGAACGCCCCGGCAAGTTGGCGATCAATAAACGTGGCAATGCCTATCTCCACACCCGATGGCCCCAGATCATCCGCCGGCCACATGTGCTCGACCAGCGCCTCGGTAATGGCAGATTCTTCCAGGCTGAGCGATTGGTAGCCCGGGATGACCGGAGTAGTATCAGCGGGCAGTGCCTCTATGGTGGATTGTGCAAGCACCGTGGCAACGGGCACACCGGCCGTACCTGCCACGCCCAGCGCCACGCCTGCGCCTTTAAGAAACGAACGTCGATTGTTATGCATGATCAAGAAATGAACAAGGGTGTATGTGGGCTGGAATTATACGATTAATGGGGTCGGAGACAAATGAGAATCACTTTTCTTTGTCTCCGACCCCTTTTTATTCCTTTTTATTTAGAAACTCCCGCTGAATGTAAATGTGTAAGCGTGAAGGTTTGCGCAAGCGGAGTTCGCGTTGCTGCAAGGGGCTCAGATCGCGTCGTCCATCAAAGATCAGGCGGTCACGAAGCTCGAGATAGTCCAGCAGGTTGTTGCCTTCGAGCCGGATTTTCATGTCCAGCCAGGCGGTGGTCTCTACGAATGCATTCAACTCCACACCTTCCTCAAAACCCTCCAGTTCATTGACCTTGTACAGTAGACGATCATCCTGGACGGCCGTGTTCCAGCCCCAGGCCCAGCCGGATGTTTCAAAATCCTGGCAGTAGGCAATATCGACGACATAGTCGTTTTCACTGTAGAAATTGATCGTGGGTTTTCCGCTGAACCCGCCGTTGGCCGAGAGTTTCCGGGTAATGCCGGTGACGGGATCCGTGACGGTGGAATCCTGCCAGCGCGCCTATATTAGCCCCCAGCCTATGCCAACGATCACCAGCAGCATAAAAAGCATAGGTACCAGAGGATGCACGTTATTCAGCAGGCGGAACAGATTACACAGTAAACCGACCAGGACCTGGGCTGGATTTTTTGGGCTTTTTGAATATTCCATGGCCGCCTTCACCACGTAAAACACCATTGTGTTCGCGCCAAGTACAGCCGCTGTCACCAGGCGCCTGTTTGCCGGGGCGACCAGGTAATTACACTTGAGCAGGATCCGTTGCGGGGAGTCCGGGTCGAACCGGCCTTCCACCCAGTGCAATTCCCGGTGAAAATCCAGCAGGCCGAAATCATACGTGGTGAAGGCCTTTTCGACCTGGCTGCTGCCAAAAATCACCTTGTAGGACTGATCGGACTGAAGATAAATCAGCGCACGTACGACCGTGTAACCCGGCAAGACACGCAGGTTTCCATCGTAATGCTTGCTGTACAAACCCTGATCCCCGCCCAGATCCTTGTTATAGTGGGAAATATAGAGCTCATCGGTATGTTTCATCGGGATCAAGACCGAGGCCGGGGGAAAATTACGGCTGATGGCATTACGTATCACTGTACTGTCACGCAGACGATCGATTTTCCCGATCACTTCCCCGGGAAGCTTGCTGATGTATTCATGTTTCGAAGGACGTTCCTGTAATTCCCGCCTGTAGCGGTCCTCCACCCACCTGGTCAGCTCGTCAACAATGGCACGCTGTTCCTCCGCTTCGAAACAACCTATGTAAGCGGGGAATATCCGACTCTGTCTGATCAACCGGCGACCTTCATCCAGTCTGCTGACTTCTCCTGTGCTATTCATGTACGCTGTCTCCATGAGAAATGGTTTATGCCTCTTTGTTACGTAGTTGACCTGAATAACAGAGAAACATGACGAAGGCATGACAAGCAATCAATGCACCGGTTACCGGAGCAACCCAAATCAAACTCTTCCCTGTTCCTAACATACCCAGGACCCCACCGGCCAAAGCGCCCAGCAGCATGACCACACCTCCGGCCAGCATTCGACCGCGGTACGTTTTATTGCTGCAGATTAATCCCGGACTTCGACGTTTAAAAGTTATCCTGGTTTCCATGAAAATCAGGCTGAAATTCAGGGCGATATGGGACACGGCAAGTGGCCACCATTGCTGGCGGAAACCGTCATTGATCAGCGTGCCCGCATAGGCGAGGATGTTTCCCGTAAGCATGGGGTGGGGAATCCACGAATAGGGAAAGCCGGTAATTACCTTGCTAGGCATGTCAGCCAGTTCATAACCATAATACGTGCGTTCTGGCCCCAGTTTGCTGAACGCCCGGATATTGAGCAGGAACCCGGCGGCCACCACGGACAAGGAAAGATAATCCAGCGGAAAATTCAAATACAGATACCCAAGGATGACGAGCGCGATCGTTTTCATTACGACAGCATCAAGCTTGAATATTTTCAACTCGACCGTACCATAATAATAGGCCAGCCAGTAACATGGATAATGCCAGAAACTTGAGGCGTAGATTCCCGGTTCTGCATATTCTCCCAGAAACATGATGACAATCATCAACGCGAGAAAACAGAAGAAACTCATCAACGACATAGGCTTAGAGAAAATGATATCAGGAGATTAATGCCATATTATATTTTATTGTATGCCGTCGCCACCCGCCATGGCCGGGCAGTTCCAGATAATGCAGGTGGCAGCTATCTTCCAGCAAGGCCCCGAGCGGTCGTAGTTGACTGGAAACGCCTAACAAGCCGGGTAACAGTATCAGGTCGGTCATGCATGACCTTGTAAATTTTATTCGTGGTTCAATTGATAATCGACGGGGAAATCCAGTCGTTCAAGATCCCTCGGCTACGCTCGGGATGACAAATCCGGGATTTCAAGTCGGTTTACATATTGTATAGACTGAATTATTTTGGTTGCACTGATTCCTCTATTCCAGAAATGGATATCCATGGGGGCGATCAGGGAAAGAGGATTAAACGGGGGGTATTATGAAACAATGGCTGCTCGCCAGTCTGTTGACAGCACTGCTAACACTGGCCAGTGCACAGGAGTCTGCTCCACCAACGGGTGAATACACGGCCCGCAGCACGGTCGTGGAATTACTGGGGGCGGAAGGTGCCCAACCGTTCGGGGAAAAGATCCCGATCGACCAACCCATCACCTGGGAAGTATTTGTACCCGCCAACTATGACCCGGTCAAACCGGCAGGTGTGCTGGTGTTTATCAACTCCCGCAATTCGGGTTTGATAGAACCTGAATGGAAGGCGGTGATGGAAAATACCAATCTGATCTATATCGGCGCGAACGAGTCGGGTAACCAGATTGATGTGCCGACCCGGGTGGCCTATGCGGTGCTGGCGCCCAGGGTAATCATCAACAGTTATGAGGTTGACCTAGAACGAATCTATGTTTCGGGCTTTTCGGGCGGCAGCCGGGTTGCAAGCATGGTAGCGACCGAATATAACCGGGTCATCAAAGGGGCAATCTATAACAGTGGTGCCAATTTCTGGGGTGAGTCCGCACTGCCCCGTTACCAGGAAATGCTTAATCATCGGTATGTCTTTATTACCGGTACCGAGGACTTTAACCTGGAAGATACCCGGGAGGTTTATCAGGCCTATCAGGATACCGGGATTAAAAACAACAAACTGATGGTCATCCCAGGCATGGCACACAAACGACCGACAGCGGCGGATCTGGAGGCGGCGATACGGTATCTGGATTTGCGGCTATCCGAGGTGCCTGTAGGGTCAGCGACCGCGCCGTGAATGGCTCTACCCAAGGACTGGGCGCAGGAGCGCCGTCTACGTCTTCAAATTCAAACTGGGCCATAAGCAACTGGACAGTCTGGATTAAACAATTTAATGTTTGCCTAATGAATTTTCGTGGAAAACATATCAAACGCTCTCGCGCTCTCGGTTGCCTGCTGGTAGCGGCACTGTTGATACAGCTGTTTACCCAGTTACATGTGCATCTGCGACACACGGATAGCCCGCCGTCTCACGGGCATGAACATGTGATGGATTTTCATGTTTTAACGGACGGTCATGCAGTCGAACACGCGACGGGCGATGGTACACATGAACTTGAATCCACACCGGATGCCCTGGTCAAAAAAAGTCTGGATCGCGATAGCGGCCTGGTCCTGGCATTTGGTCTGATAATCCTCTTACCACTGTTAGCGTCTGTCGGTATTAGACTGTGGACCTTACCTCAAAATATTTCACTCCATAAACTGTATTACGGCCTTGCCCCGCCGTTACGGGCACCCCCGGCCTACTAATCACGAGCTGTAATCGAATCCCGGCATCCGGACAGAGCTGTAGTCCGGTTTGTTGGTGATTAATACATTCATATGACCGGACAGCACTGCTGGTCCGGAGGGATGAGTAAATGATTAATAAAACTGTATTTTTACTGTGCTGTGTATTCGTACTGAATGCATCGGCGCAGGAACCCGTCGATCAGGGGGGCCTGTCTCTGGATCAGACCATTATTCAGGTGCTGGAAAACAACCCCGTACTGAAGGTCGCTGACTACGAGGCGCTGGCGCTGGCCGCGCGCATGCGCGGTGCCCTGCAGCCACCCGCTGACCGGATTAACATGTCCATCGAAAACTTTGCCGGGACCGGCGAGACTGTCGCCATACGCGGCGTTGAGACCACGCTGAGTCTGTCGCGTACGCTTGAGCGGGGTAACAAGGCAGAGCGTCGTGGTGAGGTGGTAGCGGGTGAGGCACAGCTGTTACTGACCCGCAAAGACCTCGACCGGCTGAATCTGCTCGCGGATACTGCACAGCAGTTCCTGCATGTCGCCACCGATCAGGAGCGTCTGCGACTAGTCGAGCAGGCGATCGAACTTATCAGAATGACAGAGGCGACTGTCCGTGAAGGCATACGCTCGGGTAAGACAGCCGAGGTTGAGCAGCAACGGGTCATCATCGATCTGGCCAACCATCAACTCGAACTGGAACATATACACCATGAAATGGAAACCTCGCGTGTGCAGTTGTCGACGCTGTGGGGAGACCGGCAAGCAGGGTTTGCCCGTGTCGAGGCGGATATATTCCAGATCGACACCCTGCCGGATTTTACAGTACTCACTGCCCTGCTTGATCAAAATCCGGAGATTACCCGCCACCTCAAGGCCGCAGACCTGGCCCGTGCCAGGATCCGGCTGATGCAAAGCAAGACGACACCGGATATCGAGGTCTCTGCCGGTCTGCGCTATCTCGGTAGCAGTAATGATGTTGCCGCCATGTTATGGGCCAGCATTCCGTTGGGCTCATCTGCACGCGCCCAACCCGGCATTGAAGAGGCCGAGAGCATGGCGCAGATTGAACCTCTGAATCTGGAGCAACAACGGCTGGATCTGTATGCCACCCTGTTCCAGATTTTTCAGGAGATGAAACATTCCCGCGAAGCGGTCGGGGTATTAAATGAAACCATCATCCCGGCAGCCACAAAGATGCTGGCAGATTATGAAAGCGGCTATCAGCTTGGCCGTTACTCACTGCAAGAACTGATACAGGTACAGCAACTGCTGCATACCGCACGCTCCCGGTTGCTGGAGATGGCCTCGGCCTATCACAGCCACAGGATCGAAATCGACCGGCTGACCGGCGCACAACTTACACAATGGTGAACCCGATGCTACGCAATATAATACTGAGCCTGATCATAATCGCTGTTACTGTCATTACCGCCAGCTGGTTGTTAAACAGCGAGCCCGCCATTCACGCCGATCATGAACATACCGAGGTCGCGGCGGACTTTCTCCGCGGTCCGCATAACGGTCGCCTGCTACAGCAGAACGGGTTCTCACTTGAGATCACGATCTTTGAGACCGGTGTGCCACCGGAATTTCGCGTATACCCGTATTATCAGGAACAGCCGGTTGGCCCATCAGCGGTCAATCTGGTGATTGAGCTTGGTCGTACCGGTAACGTGACCGACAGGATTGAGTTTGCCGCGGAAGGTGACCTGCTGCGTGGTAATGCCGTGGTGACCGAACCGCACTCTTTTGATGTCACGGTCAATGCTCAGTATCAAGGCAAGTCTTATCAGTGGCGCTATGAAAGTTATGAAGGTCGTACCATTATCCCCGCCGCGCTTGCCAGTGAGGCCGGGATTGAAACAGAAATCGCCGGACCGGCAACCATCATCGAGACACTGAAGCTGACGGGTCGGGTCGAGATTGATCCAAACCGGGTATCGCAGGTCAGACCCCGGTTCCCCGGCATCGTCAAGCGTGTGCATGTTGAACTCGGCGATATCGTTCAGGCCGGTACCAGCCTGCTGACGGTCGAGAGCAGTGAAAGTCTGAAGGATTATGCGGTGACAGCACCGATCACCGGCATGATCATCAAACGCAATGTACAGGCAGGTGAAGTGACCGCGGATCAACCGCTATTTACGATCGTGGATCTTTCCAGAGTATGGATCGAGCTTGATGTCTTTACCGGTGATATTGGCGCAGTCAGGGCGGGACAGCCGGTCGACATCGAGACACTGGATGGCAACGTCACCAAAGGGACGATAACACAGCTGTCACCGCTGAGCAGCCATGCCAGTCAGAGCATTCATGCCCGTGTAACGCTCGACAATACGGAAGGCAAACTGCGTCCAGGACAGTTCGTACGTGCTGCGGTAACTGTCGCGGAACATGCGGTGCCACTGGCGGTCCGGCGCGCGGGTATACAGGGCTTTCGTGATTTTCAGGTGGTGTTCGCAAGGTTTGGTGATACCTACGAGGTCCGCATGCTGGAACTCGGTATCAGCGACGCCGAGTGGATAGAGGTCACCGGGGGTCTCAGCGCCGGGACCGAATATGTCACCGGGAACAGTTATCTGATCAAGGCCGACATCGAGAAGTCGGGCGCCAGCCATGATCATTAAGGGGAACGAACCATGTTGAACTATCTGATTGGGATATCCCTGCAGTACCGCTGGCTGATGATCATCGTTGCAGCCGGTCTGGCAGGCCTGGGCCTGTACAACTATCAACGCCTGCCGATTGATGCGGTGCCGGACATTACCAACGTGCAGGTGCAGATCAACACCGAGGCGCCGGATTATTCCCCGCTGGAAACCGAACAACGCATCACTTTCCCGGTGGAGACCGCAATGGCGGGTCTGCCTTTCCTCGACTATACCCGTTCCGTATCCCGCTACGGCCTGTCGCAGGTCACGGTGGTCTTCCGTGAAAATACCGATATCTATTTTGCCCGTCAGCTTATTAACGAGCGCCTGTCCGAGGTAAAAAGCCAGTTGCCCTCGGACATCGAACCGGAGATGGGTCCGATAGCAACCGGGCTTGGTGAGATCTTCATGTATACCATCAATAGCACCGAGGGCGTAGAGCATGACCCGATGTTGTTGCGTACGGTGCAGGACTGGATAGTCCGCCCGCAATTACGCCAAACGCCGGGCGTGGTCGAGGTCAACAGCATCGGCGGGTACACCAGGCAATATCATGTACTGCCTGACCCGGACAAGATGCTGGCCTACGATATTGATTTTGATGACATCCTGACCGCTCTGGCAAAAAACAACCTGAATACCGGGGCAGGTTATATCGAGCGTCTCGGCGTCCAGTATCTGATACGTTCACCTGGGCAGCTGGTAGAACTGGAAGAAATCGGAGGTATCAGTGTTGCTATCCGCGATGATGTGCCTGTACGTCTGGTGGACGTAGCCGAGGTCACAATCGGTAGCGAATTTCGCAATGGTGCCGCCACCCAGGATGGCCGCGAGGTCGTGCTGGGGACCGTCTTCATGCTGATAGGCGAGAACAGTCGCGAGGTTGCGCGTGCTACCGCTGACCGTCTCGAACTGGTCAAGGCTTCTTTGCCGGAAGGTGTTGAGATTACCCCCCTGTATGACCGAACATTGCTGGTCGACAAGACGATTGCCACTGTGCAGAAGAACCTCGCCGAGGCGGCCTTGCTGGTGATCGCGGTTTTGTTGCTGCTATTGGGTAACTGGCGTGCTGCATTGATTACCGCCGCCGTGATACCACTGGCGATGCTGATGACGATTACCGGCATGGTACAAAGCCGTATCTCCGGTAACCTGATGAGCCTGGGTGCGCTCGACTTTGGCCTGATTATCGATGGCGCAGTGATCATCGTTGAAAACTGTCTGCGCAGGCTTGCGCTGTTTCAACACCAACACAAGTCCATCCCGGATCTGCCACAACGTCTGGAGATTGTCCGCGACGCCACCCGTGAGGTCATCCGTCCAAGTGTCTTTGGTGTGTTGATCATCCTGATTGTGTATATCCCGATATTCAGTCTGCAGGGTATTGAGGGGAAGATGTTTCATCCAATGGCCTTTACGGTAGTTATGGCACTGATATCCGCATTGATATTATCGATCACTGTCGTTCCGGCAGCCGTAGCACTGCTGGTGCGTGGACGGATTGCCGAACAGGAAAATCTGCTAATGCGTCTACTGAACAGGGCGTACAAACCTGCGTTGCAATGGTCGCTTGCGCACAGCTGGCCTGTCGTGTTGTTTGCCATCGGCCTGGTCATACTCGCCGGGATACAGGTTACGCGCATGGGGACGGAGTTTCTGCCTAATCTGGACGAGGGTGATATTGCCTTGCATGCCTTGCGGATACCGGGTACCAGTCTGAGCCAGGCAATAGCGATGCAGTCCCAACTGGAATCCTCTATCAAGGCACTACCCGAGGTCTCGCATGTGTTTGCCAAGATGGGTACGGCCGAGGTGGCAACCGATCCGATGCCACCCAGTGTCGCCGATACTTTTATTATCATGAAACCCCGCGAACAGTGGCCCGACCCGCAGAAACCCCGACTGGAGTTTATCAATCAGCTGGAAGCAACCATTAACCGCATCCCGGGTAACCGTTACGAAATTACCCAGCCCATCCAGATGCGTTTTAATGAACTGATCTCTGGCGTACGTTCTGACCTTGCGGTGAAGATCTATGGCGATGACATGGAAGTGCTGGCCGGGCTTGCGGGTGAAATCGAGTCACTGCTGGGCACGCTAACCGGAGCCAGTGATATCGGGGTTGAACAGGTTACCGGCCTGCCGATACTGACCGTGATCCCGAATCGCGAACGACTGTCGTTTTATGGTCTGAATGTACAACAACTGCATCAGACCCTGCGCACGGCGATAGGCGGTACCATTGCGGGTCAGGTTTTTGAAGGTGATCAGCGCTTTGACCTGGTCGTCAGACTGCCGGAAGCGCTGCGCGCCGACATAGATTCACTTGAGCAACTTGCCATTACCCTGCCGGATCAGGCCATGCCTGAAGTGACAGGGGATGCGGACAGTCTGGATATCGACCGTACACCGGCCAAAACCATCCCGCTGGGAGAAGTCGCCAGTCTGGAGTTTATCCAGGGTCCTAACCAGATCAGCCGCGAGAATGGCAAGCGCCGCATCTATGTGACCGCCAATGTGCGCGACCGCGACCTCGGCGGCTTTGTCAGTGATGTTCAAACCGCAATTGCAGAGAGGATAAAGCTGCCTGCCGGTTACTGGGTGGATTATGGCGGGACGTTTGAGCAGCTAATATCGGCCTCAGAACGGTTCGTGATTATCGTGCCTGTAACGCTGCTGGTGATCTTCGGACTGTTGATGATGGCGTTTAACTCTCTCAAGGATGCTGCACTGGTATTTACCGGGGTCCCGATGGCACTAACGGGTGGTGTGGCGGCACTGGCACTGAGGGGCATGCCCTTATCGATTACGGCTGCGGTTGGCTTCATTGCCTTGTCCGGTGTGGCCGTGCTGAACGGGGTGGTGATGTTGTCGTTTATCCGTGACCTGCGCAACCAGGGTATGGCCTTGCAACAGGCCCTGATCGATGGCGCCTTGACCCGGTTGCGTCCCGTGCTGATGACCGCACTGGTCGCCAGCCTGGGTTTTATACCCATGGCATTTAATGTCGGTACGGGTGCCGAGGTACAACGGCCGCTGGCCACGGTCGTAATTGGCGGAATCATTTCATCTACGCTGCTGACACTGCTGGTTTTGCCGGCATTATATAAGCTGGTGCATTTCAGCAAACGACAGGGCCAACAGACGGTACGTAATACTTAATGCCAGAAAACGGATACACAACATCATGTTAAAAACCCGGAACCCGATGTTGATAATAGCGGGGCTATTGATAGCCACACTATTATCACAGTTTGCCTATGCGCATGGCATGTCCGAGGCAGAAAGACAGGCGATCATCGCCGGGGGCAACCTGGCATACATGCAGATCGGCGCCACCCATATGTTGACTGGTTATGATCACCTGCTGTTTGTGTTCGGGATCATCTTCTTTCTGCGTAGCCTGCGTGACATTGTCAAGTATGTGACTGCCTTCACTCTTGGTCATAGTGTGACACTGATTTTTGCCACATTTAATGCGATTCAACTCAACTACTATATTATTGATGCCATAGTCGGTCTCAGTGTCTGTTACATCGCCTTTTCCAATATTGACGGTTTCCGCAAATACCTCAATATCAATCCTCCCAATATGATGGCCATGATCTTTTGGCTGGGATTGATACATGGTTTCGGTCTGTCCTCAAGCTTGCAGGAACTACCGTTGAGCGAGGACAGCTTGTTGCTTAATATCATCTCATTCAACATCGGGATTGAGTTGGGACAGGTTTTTGCGTTATTACTGATGATCCTGGCGATTGATTTCTGGCGCAAGGCCCGTTCGTTCGCGACATTCAGTGTCATTTCTAACTATGCGCTTATCATCGCTGGCGCACTGCTCTTTCTGATGCAGATGCACGGTTATGCACACACCAGCCTGCAAGGGGAAATGGCAATGACCACCTTACAGTCGCAGGCACCGGGCAACACTACTGCTTCTGGAAGTCCTGAACAAATTGCTCTGGCCGGATGGAAAGACACCATCACCGTGACAATACCTCCCCGGGATGGCAGGGAATACAAGTTTTTTCTGGAGCAAGGTGCCACCTTTGAATATGCGTGGCAAACGGACGGTGAGGCCTTGTATTATGACTTTCACGGCGACCCCAAGGGAGATACCACAGGTGCGTTTACAAGTTTTGAGGTAAACACCTCTGACCGTGCCAGTGGCACATTGACCAGTACATTCGCGGGCAGACATGGCTGGTACTGGCAGAATAAAACCGCCACACCGGTTCTCATCCATCTGTATGCCAGGGGCGACTATAAACGCGTTGATATCAAGGTTGATCCGACCCCGGCCACCCCTGAAACAATACCTGCCACACCTGCAACTACACACGACAGTCTTTAATTTCCACAGGAGGATTTATGATACGTATATTGATAATAAGTTTGTTTCTGTTAATGAACATGGTAACCAATGTTTCAGTTGCTCAATCCGAGCATGGCCATTCGCATGGTCCGGTAATCAGCGAAGATGAGGCAAAAACAGTCGCATCGGGTGTGCTCAAAGGATTGGCTGAAGCTGGCAAGATCGAGACTAGCTGGAGCGCACTGGCAGTTGCCACTATTGAACAAAAGACCTTTGATGGCCACCTTGAATGGGTCGTGACGTTTCAGAATGACGCCATTGAAGATCAGAGCAAACGAACGCTTTATATCTTTCTTACCCTTGGTGGTGAGTATATTGCTGCAAACCACACCGGTGAATAGTCATTTGCCGGTGTAATTATCACGCTACAGATACCGATTAATCAGCCATCCATGCATAATAAAAATCCAGAGCTTTGGCAACACGACTATGTATTCGGCCTTTAATGCCGAACGTCGGCATTAGGAGGAACAGGGGATGCCTCGGGAGTGGAGGTGGCAGAACCGGCAAAGGAAACTGTTATTATCAGTGCGACCGAGATGGTGGCTGTTGCACAGATGCCGGGCAGCGTCTGGAAGATTGTTGTTTACGCCGCAGAAGATGTTACTCAGGATCAGACTGTGCTGATCCTGGAGTCCATGAAAATGGAATTCAATGTACCCTCTCCCTGCACTGGCAAGGTCTCGCGGATACTGTGTGCACAGGGCGATCAGATCCGCCAGGGTCAACAACTTTTATTGATAGACACTGCAAGCTGAGGAATGAATGATGCAGACAATGGATTTATCGATTTCGACGCTGCACCGGCGGTATCGCGATGGCAGCCTGACACCGTCCGCGGTGGTCGACTACATACTGGAACGTTGTGCCGCCTTCAGTGAACATCATGTCTGGATTTGCCGATTGACCAGGCAGCAAGTTGCCATCTATCTGGACCGTCTCGACATAAACCAGATAGACAAGCTGCCCCTGTTCGGGATTCCGTTTGCCATCAAGGACAATATTGACCTCGCCGGAATACCAACAACGGCCGCCTGTCCGGAATTCAGTTACGTACCCGAACAAACTGCCTTTGTTGTCCAGCAACTGATTAATGCCGGCGCAATCCCCCTCGGCAAGACCAATATGGACCAGTTTGCAACTGGACTGGTGGGAACAAGGTCCCCTTATGGTGCTGTTAAAAACAGCATTAATCCTGATTACATCTCCGGAGGTTCCAGTTCCGGCTCGGCCGTTGCTACCGGACTGGGTCTGGTCACGTTTGCGCTCGGTACAGATACTGCCGGATCCGGGCGTGTACCTGCGATGTTTAATAATCTGATCGGTGTGAAGCCTAGTTGTGGTGTGGTCAGCAGCCGTGGTGTCGTCCCCGCGTGTCGCAGCATTGATTGTGTCAGTCTGTTTGCGCTGAATCCGGATGATGCTGCAACTATCTATCCGATTATGTCCCGTTATGACGATGAGGACATTTTTTCGCGAGAGAACAGGGTAGCGGTGCGTCAGATAAACAGGCCGTTTCGATTCGGGGTAATCGCTGAAGGTCAAATGCAATCAGGTGCCCCTAGCTTAAACGATTTAATGCATAAGATGACCGATCAGCTGATCGCTCTCGGTGGCACAGCAATCCCGATCGACTTCACTCCCTTTATCCAGGCGGCCAGTCTGCTGTATGAAGGTCCATGGGTCGCTGAACGTTATGCCGCTATACAATCATTAATCACGACCAGACCCGAGGTATTACATCAGGTCACCCGTACTATTATCTCGCAGGCCACGCGGTTTTCTGCAGCGGATACATTCCAGGCGATTTACCGTTTGCGCGAATTAAAACATATTACGGACAGGATACTGGCCAACGTTGATTTTGTACTTACACCTACGGCAAGTGATATTTACACCATCAAACAAGTTGAAGAGGATCCGTATCGATTGAACTCACTGCTCGGCTTTTACGCCAACTTTGTTAATCTGCTCGACTACTCCGCAATCGCCATACCAGCGGGCAAACTGGACAATGGTATGCCATTTGGTGTCACCCTGTTTGCCGATAAATTTATGGATCAACAACTTATCGAATTATCCGGGCAGTTACTCAGCAGCACAGGGCTGGTAATGGGTGCGGGTTGCGCGAAATGGGAACCTTAAACCCGGTCGGCCTCTGTTCGTAATACGGAACGGGCCGACTTACTTGTCTGCGGCGCACATCTAAGCGGAATGCCGCTTAATCACCAATTAAAGCAGCTCGATGCGTTTTTGGTAACAGCAACAACAACTGCCTCTGACTACCGCCTGTACGCACTGGCAGGGGATCCACCGTACCGTCCGGGTCTGGTACGTGATGAGAACCATGGTGCAGCCATCAGTGTAGAGGTATGGTCCATCCCGGTTGAAAATCTGGGCAAGTTCCTGCTGGGTATACCCGCTCCGCTAGGACTGGGTCGGGTCGAACTGGCTGATGGAAGTTATGTCATCGGCTTTATCTGTGAACCCTGCGCAATCAAGTCGGCAACAGATATTACTAATTATGGGGGCTGGCTTAACTACATAAAACAACTGAACAGCTGACAATAAAAAACCGGCCATTCAGGCCGGTTTTTTTATAACTACCGCAAACTGCTGAAACTTATGCTTCTGCAGCCTCTACGTTGGTCGCCCTGTCTACCAGCTCCACTATCGCCATCGGTGCATTGTCACCGGCACGGAAACCGCACTTGAGGATACGCAGATAACCACCGGGACGCTCTTTATAACGTGGCCCCAGTTCGTTAAACAGCTTGGTTACAATCGCCCTGTCGCGCAGACGGTTGAACGCCATCTGTCTGCGTGAGGCAGAATCGTTCTTTGCCATCGTAATCAGAGGCTCTGCTACACGACGCAATTCCTTGGCCTTGGTCACAGTCGTCTTGATGATCTCATGCTGCATGAGAGATACCGTCATGTTCCTGAACATCGCCTTGCGATGGGAGCTGTCACGGCCGAATTTTCTACTTAACGCTTTATGTCGCATTTTATTTTCTACTATCCAGATTTATCTTAGAACTGACATCAATCAATCGTATCGACTCTGTATTCCCTTTGCTTGGTGTCAGTCACACCGGGAGGCGGCCAGTTTTCTAGCCGCATACCCAGGGAAAGACCACGGGATGCAAGTACGTCCTTAATTTCGGTCAGGGATTTTTTGCCCAGATTGGGCGTTTTTAACAATTCAACTTCTGTTCTCTGGACCAGATCACCTATGTAATAGATGCTTTCTGCCTTCAAACAGTTGGCCGACCGAACTGTCAGTTCCAGATCATCCACCGGCCGGAGCAGGATAGGATCAATTTCTGGCTCGTTCTTCGCAGCGGCGATCTCGGCCTCTTCAGCCTCCAGATCAACAAATACCGACAACTGGTTACGCAGGATACGCGCAGCCTCGCGAATTGCCTCTTCCGGATCAATCGTGCCGTTCGTTTCAATCTCGATTATCAGCTTGTCAAGGTCAGTCTGCTGCTCAACACGTGCACTCTGGACATCGTATGAAATTCTCTTTACCGGGCTGAACGAAGCATCCAGCTTCAGACGTCCAATTGTCTGATCACTATCTTCGGTAGCTGTTGCCAGTACTGGACGGTAGCCGCGACCTCGCTCAATCTTCATGGTCATATTCAGTTCGCCGGCCTTGGTCAGGTGGGCTATGATATGGTCAGGATTGGCGATTTCAACATCGTGGTCCAGCACGATGTCCCGTGCACGCACTTCGCCCGGACCCGATTTTTTCAGCGTGAGTGTGGCATCATTGTTTGTATGCATCGTGATCGCCAAGCCCTTAAGATTGAGCAGGATATCTGTGACGTCTTCCTGCACACCTTCTACTGTGGTGTACTCATGTAACACGCCCTGGATTTCTACTTCAGTGACTGCACAACCAGACATGGAAGACAATAGAACACGGCGTAATGCATTACCTAATGTATGGCCAAACCCCCTGTTCAGAGGCTCAATTATAATCTTGGCCTGGGTTTCGCTGATTGTCTCAACATCTACCCGGCGTGGCTTTAATAGTTCGCTGAAAGTTGACGGCATTGTACTATTCCTATATCTGCTTACTTGGAGTAGAGCTCAACTACAAGCTGTTCATTGATCTCTGATGGTAATTCGCTTCGTTCAGGTACTGCTTTCAAAACTCCCACCATCTTTTTCACATCCACTTCAACCCAGTCCGGCATGCCATACTGTTCCGCTACATTCAGCGCTTCCTGTATACGCAACTGCGTCTTGGCCTTATCACGTATGCGTATCTCATCACTCGGACTAACCTGATAAGAAGGAATATTTACGCTTTTACCATTCACCAGGATTGCCTTGTGGCTGACAAGTTGGCGTGCCTCACTTCTGGTACTGCTGAATCCCATCCTGTAGACAACATTGTCCAGTCTGGTTTCAAGCAGCTGCAGGAGATTTTCACCGGTAGAACCTTTTCTTCTGGCTGCTTCCTTGTAGTAGAGACGAAACTGCTTTTCCAGAACGCCATAGATTCTCCTTAACTTCTGTTTTTCGCGCAGCTGTACTGCATAGTCAGAAAGCCGCTTTGCCTTGCCACCATGCTGTCCGGGCGTCTTGTCTATCTGGCATTTCGAATCGATTGATCGCGCACGGCTTTTGAGAAACAGATCTGTGCCTTCACGACGACTTAATTTACATTTTGGTCCAATATAACGTGCCATAATCCTTCTCCGTTAAACCCGACGCTTTTTTGGCGGCCTGCAGCCATTGTGTGGCACTGGCGTCACGTCGGTTATGTTGGTTATCTTGAAACCCAATGCATTCAAAGCACGCACTGCGGACTCCCTGCCAGGGCCGGGGCCTTTGATATTTACTTCAAGGTTTTTCAGGCCGTATTCCTGGGCGCGTTCACCAGCAGACTGGGCTGCAATCTGTGCAGCAAACGGTGTGCTTTTTCTTGAACCGCGAAAACCACTGGCACCCGAAGTCGCCCAGCACAGGGTGTTGCCCTGTCTGTCACAAATCGTAATTATGGTATTGTTAAAGGATGAGTATATGTGAACACCTCCGTCCACTACTGATTTTTTAACTTTCTTCTTGGTTGTGCGTACCTTAGCCATATTTATCTATATTCCAGCCTATTTTCTAACTGCCCGACGTGGGCCTTTACGTGTTCTGGCGTTGGTCTGTGTCTGCTGACCCCTGACTGGCAATCCCTTGCGGTGACGGATTCCACGGTAGCAACCAAGATCCATTAATCTCTTTATGTTCATGGAAACTTCACGCCGCAAGTCTCCTTCAACCTCAAATCCGGTAATTTCCTGACGGATTTTGTCGAGTTCTTCCTCTACCAGATCCTTGACCTTTGTTCTCGGGTCCAGTCCAGTTGCGACACAGATACTCTTAGCACGAGTCAAGCCAATCCCGTAAATATAGGTAAGGGCAATCCTTAAATGCTTGTTATCCGGTATGTTTACGCCTGCAATACGAGCCATATTTCTGTAATCTCCAACTTATCCCTGACGCTGTTTATGGCGCGGATCACTGCAAATAATCCGCACGACCCGGTTACGACGTATTACCCGGCAATTTCGACACATTTTCTTTACTGATGCTCTGACTTTCACCTTCTATCTCCCGATGGCAATACTTTTCTATCTACGCCGGCCGTGGCTTTTCAGGTTTGCTTTCTTCAACAGACTATCATACTGATGCGACATCAGATGGGCCTGTACCTGTGCCATAAAATCCATGACTACAACTACGATAATCAATAACGATGTACCGCCAAAATAAAACGGTACGTTGTACTGCAGGATTAAAAACTCCGGCAATAAACAGACAAATGTAATATAAACGGCACCGGCCATCGTCAATCTGGTCAGCACGCTATCCAGATAGTTTGCCGTCTGCTCACCCGGTCGCATGCCCGGCACAAACGCACCTGATTTTTTCAGGTTTTCTGCTGTTTCACGCGGGTCAAATACAATCGCGGTATAAAAAAAGCAGAAAAATACAATTCCTGCACCATAAATCAATGTGTAAATAAGCTGTCCTGGCTGCATTACTGCAGCGATGTTCTGCAACCAGCGTGTTCCTTCGCCCTGGCCAAACCAGCCAGCCAATGTCGCCGGGAACAGGA
>CAMBTO010000012.1 GCA_945870865.1 Klebsiella pneumoniae | reverse complement strand
AGACATACAATCTTGCAGATACACTCAGACAAACGGATCGCATGAATGATGACATGCCGTTTGGCAGTCGTGGGGGCACAGTCATCAGTCATAATTTCCCGATGGAGGGTGAATATACCGTCAGAATTACCCTGCTCCGAAATCTTGAGGGATATATCCGTGGTCTGAGGGATGAGCATACACTTGAAGTTCGTCTGGATCATGAACGCCTGGGGGCAATGAAAATCGGCGGTGAAGTCCATGGTCGTTCCGGCCCGATTTTCACCGAAAACCAGGTTGTACATTATGCGGGGGATCCAGAGCAGATTGGGTATGAATTTACAGCGGATGAAAAGCTGGAGTTTCGTATCTCGGCCAGTGCAGGTGCCCACAAGGTCAGTGTGGCATTTCTTGAGCAGGACACCAAACCAACCGGTATTCAGGCACCTCAGTTATCACTGCAAAACATGATGTCTTACAAGGGTGGTAAACCAGCTGTAGCAAATGTGACAATCACCGGACCGTATAATGCGAAAGGACCGGGCGAGACAAAAAGCAGACAGAAAATATTTATATGTACACCGGCCTCGCAGGATGACGCGCGTTGTGCAGAAAAAATACTGAACAATCTGGCCCGTCAGGCTTATCGCCGGACAGTCACAGACAAGGAGAAGGATCAGCTGATGGGCCTGTTCCGTACCGGAAGTCAGGACGGAGATTTTACCAGCGGTATCGACCTCGCTTTACAAAGCATACTGGCCGGTCCGGAGTTCCTGTTCCGTATAGAGAAGGATCCGGCGGATGCAAAACCGGGCGACGTGTATCCCATCAGCGATATTGAACTCGCTTCCCGCTTGTCATTTTTCCTCTGGAGCAGTGTTCCAGATGAAGAATTGCTCAAGGTGGCAGAAAAGGGAAAACTGCATGAACCAGGGACACTGGAAAAGCAGGTCGAACGTATGATGGCCGACCTACGGTTCGAAATCTTTATACAGAATTTCGGCAAACAATGGTTATCACTTACCAAACTGGAGATTTCAGAACCGTTACTGGATTTATTCCCCGCGTTTGATGGTGAATTACGTGAGGCCTACAAACAGGAGATAGCACTTTGGTTTGAAAGTATGATACGTGAAGATCACAGTGTGCTGGAGTTACTTACGTCGGATTATACCTTTGTTAATGAAAGACTGGCACAGCAATACGGTATCAAGGATGTCTACGGCAGCAAGTTCCGCCGGGTGTCTCTGGCGGGATACGAGGAAAGGCAGGGCCTGATGGGTAAGGGAGGTTTGTTACTTGCGACTGCCTTTAATAATCGAACGTCACCGGTATTACGCGGGAAATGGATACTGGAGAATCTGCTGAATATGCCGCCGCCACCGCCTCCGGAGGATGTGCCCGCATTACAGGTCAAGGGTGCAGGAGGCAAGGCGCTGACATTGAAACAGGCGATGGAAGCCCATCGCGCCAATCCAGTCTGTTCTTCCTGTCACAAGCTCATGGATCCGATCGGATTTGCACTGGAAAACTTTGATGCGATCGGCTCTTACCGAAGCAGATATCTGGATGCAAACGCTGAAGTGGACTCTTCCGGCGTTCTGTTTGATGGCAGTCAGTTCAGCAGCCCGCAGGAATTCCGCAAGGCATTTATGAAGCATTCTCAAAGGGTTGTTCATACCGCAACCCAGAAGGTACTTACCTACGCGTTGGGCAGGCCGCTTGATTATTATGATGCACCCGCGGTACGCAGCATCGTGGAAGAGACAAAATCTGAAAACCATACCTGGTCAGACGTGATCCAGGGAGTCATCAAGAGTAAACCGTTTCAATACAGGAGGGTTGCAAGCCATGATAATCTTTAAAAAAGCATTACCCCGTCGTACTTTTTTACGCGGAGCAGGTACGGCGTTGGCCTTGCCATTTCTGGATGCCATGGTTCCTGCCTTTGCAGCATCCAGCAGCGCTGGAACTCCCCCACTAAGGATAGGCTATGTTTACCTGCCCACAGGCAGGATTATGGAGAACTGGATACCGAAGGTTGAAGGTGAAAACTTTGAAATAACGCCGACGCTGGAACCACTGGCCTCGTTCCGGGACCAGATGCTGGTGTTGAGTGGTCTGGATGTCAAGGCGGCTGATTTACATCCTGGTGAACGTGGTGGACCACATGAGCGTCCTTGTGCCTCTTACCTGACGGGTGTACATCCGTTTGCGGATCGTGTTGGTATTTCGGTCGATCAGGTAATCGCAAATCATATCGGCAAGGACACCCCGTTAACCTCCATGGAACTGGGACTCGACCCGGCAGAGTGGGCGGGCCAGCAAGCGGCTGATTATAACGGATTTTACACAGCCACAATGAGCTGGCGTACCTCCACAGCCGCCTTACCCGCGGAAAACAATCCACGCAAGGTTTTTGAACGACTGTTTGGTGATACCGACACACTGGATCCCGAGGCGATGCGTCGGCGCATGCAGAGACAGAGCAGTGTGCTTGATTCCGTCAGTGTCCGGATCAGGGACATGATGGGTGCAGTCAGCGAAAGTGATCGTTACAAGCTGGAAGAATATTTTGATGCAGTACGTGATGTTGAGCGTGGCATACAGGCCTCGGAATCAAGAACTGACAGTAACAAGGATGGCCTTGCCCAGATGGATATCAGGCGCCCGGCGGGTATCCCGGACAATGTGATGGATCACAGTAAACTGATGTTTGATTTAATGCTGCTGGCATACCAGACCAACATGACCAGGGTAATTACCTTTATGCTTGGCCATGAAGGCACCAACCGTAACTATACCGAACTGGGCGCGCAGGATGGTCATCACTCCCTCTCGCATCATAAGGGTGTATCTACCGCAATTGACTCATTGAAGAAAGTGGATCGGTATCAAAGTGAAATGCTGGCCTATTTCCTTGAGAAGATGCGTGCTGCAAAAGAGTCAGATGGCTCGTCTCTGCTTGACAACACGATCATTGTGGCCGGTGGCGCATTAAGTGACGCGAATAATCATGTCCATAACGACGTCCCGATTGCATTGTTTGGTAATGGTCAAGGCCGGATCAGGGGAGGACGTCATATACGTTTCAAGTCTGAGCCATTGTCTAACCTGCATGTGGCTGTTCTGGACATGTTTGGCGCTCCTTCCGAGGAGTACCTGTCGAATGAAACCAGTGATTCTACCGGTATGTTGAAAGGTCTGGCCTGATAACCGGCTTAAGTAACACTGACTGTATAAAACTGAGGAATGATGGCGAAATGTTTCAGTTGATAAGAAGTGTACAGATGTGTTCATTGGCAGTCTTGTGTCTGACGGGAAGTTCTACCTGGGCTGATCAACTGCAATTGCTGGATGCGGCAAGGGATGGTGATATTGCTGCCCTGCAGTCACTGTTGAAGGGTAAGGCCAGCCGTGATGTAAATACGATGCGCGGGGATGGAACGACTGCCCTGGCCTGGGCCGTTTATAACAATGATCAGCAGGCTGTAGATCTGTTGTTACGTAATGACGCTGATGTCAATATCGCGGATGATCTCGGTGTCAGTCCGTTGTCATTGGCCTGTGAGAATGGTAATTCCACAATTGTGAAAAGCCTGCTTGAAGCGGATGCGAATCCGGATCTGGCAAAAACAACCGGTGTTACACCATTGATGGTATGTGCAAATGTCGGTGCAAAAGAAGCTGTAATACTGTTGCTTGAACATGGTGCAGAGGTGAATGCCAGGGAAAACAAGGACGAGCAGACCGCCTTGATGTGGGCGGTGGCAGAACAGCACAGTGATATAGTCAAGGCCCTCGTTGACAAGGGTGCCGATGTGCATGCGCGTTCGAAACTGACGCCTGAACCGGAACCGTATGTCATCAAACTACCTGCAGGCAGGAGTGTGTGGGGTGGTAATTATCCGGCTTCCGTCCGCTTTGCCAAGGTATCGGGCGGATTCACTGCGCTTCATTTTGCTGCTCAACAGGGTGACGTTGATTCTGCTCGTGTCTTGCTGGACGCAGGTGCGGATGTTAATACTCCACACGCTGAACATGGAAGCCCGTTAATAATCGCGATTGCCAGCGGACATGAAGCACTCGCAAGCTTTTTGCTCGACAAGGGCGCTGACCCGAATATTACCGATGCCTGGGGTGTTGCCCCGCTGCATTTTGCACTGCATAACGGTTTGTTGTTCCTGAATGGATTCAGACCTTCTGCGGTTGATCGTCCTGCCTGGAAACGCCCGGACATGGTGAAACTGGTTAATGCACTGCTGGACCACGGTGCAGATCCGAATGTTCGCATTAAATATTCCTATCCGTACCTGGATAATCCGTTTATGGCCATTTCTGATGATGACCCCCCGCAGATTGATCCTGTAGGAGCAACGCCGTTATTGATAGCTGCGGCGGCCGGCAATATGGAGGCGATGGAAATACTTGAAGAAGTTTCCGATATAAAGGCAACCACAGCAGGTGGTGCGACATTATTTATGCTTGCATCCGGCGCCGGTGCCGAGCGTGGTGCACGAAGTGAGCAGGAAGCTATTGATGCGGCGAAACTCGTACTTACGCTGGGTGGCAGTGTCAAGGATCAGTTGACAGAACCTGCCCCTGATGGCCCCGCGAAAGGTGTTGCCGATGGCAGGACGGCACTGCATTTTGCCGTAACTGTAGGCTGGCTTGATTTGACACGTTTCCTGGTTGAAAATGGTGCTGATATCAATGCGAAAGATCGATACGGCATGACACCGCTGATGCTTGCGATGGGTGATCCTGAAGGTCGTTACTACCGTAATATTGGCGATGGCGATTATGACCATCGATATCGCCGTGCTACCAATAATGCCGGTATGAATGAAGACAAGGAGATGGTTGAATTATTGTTGGAGCTCGGTGCAAAACCATTTACCGGTAAATATCGGAACATGTCCGGGCAATAAAATAATCCGACTCAAGTCTGCGTAACGGGCTTGGCAGCTGATGAAGCTGCAGCCCGTTTTTACGTTATCCCAGCCTGAATCCTCGTTGTTCAGGTTGCCACCGACTCATATCTACCTGACAGTTGCCTATACCCATGCCGTGTAACCATTTGGCAGTTGCATCCAGACTGCTCCAGGTTTTCAGTTTTCCATTCAGCGTATTTAACTGATTGGTACCAGTCTGGGTCACGGCCTCAATACGGAAGAAGTCACCTTCAGCAATAATATGGACCCGTTTGATCGCGCCGGCCTCTATTAGTGCCCTGAAGATTTTAATGTTCATCTCGCGTTTCCTCAAAAAGGGTTTGTTGCTCCGGTATGGTAATTCCCACATATTCACAGTGGTTTCGTACCAGTAGTTCTATAAAATTCGTTATGCTGCGATGGTCCTTCTCGGCAGCGAGTTTGATTGCCTCCTTGATCGAGGCATCAATCCGCAGATTCAGAGTTGTGGTCTTTTTAGCGGCCATATCAGGCTTGAGAGTAGTGCATAATGCGTTACATTATAACGCAAATATAACGTAATCAGAAGTACAAAATTACGGGTTAATAACAGGCGGAGGATAGATTCCTTCGAGGAACTTAACTGGGGGAGAATTTCACGTCCACCCGAGGGTTGAGCAATTTGCAAAGGCGGGGACCCTTGAACGGATACAGGTCCTGGAAAAACGTCTGGAACAAATTTTTGAGGCGCCGATCCTGCTATTGCATTCTGCCCGGACCACTACTGAAGACGCAGGTATTGTCTCTGGTTGTCATCCCTGCGTAGTCGACGCCTACAGGGATATAGGCGGTAGAAAACGTCAGGAACATGTGTTCGAGGGATATTATCTCTCTATAATTGCAAGATTTCCGGGTCGCTACGCACCTTGGAAAAGACAGACTATTTTAGTCTGAGACACTGCCCAGGCGCATGGTAACTTGTTCCATCCGGGCAGTTCGTCTATATTGAAAGTCCTAGCCCGTGATCCGGTGATGTAATCATCAGCTGCTAGCTGAGCCTGCCGTTTCTGACCAGTTTCATAATTTAACGAGAGCATGTTGCGATGACTATCAAATTTAACAAGGAAAACCTCTGGACCACCGAACTAAATGACGCGCCTGAAGTGCAGGCGGGATTTGACCGTTCCAAACCGGTTCGTTTTTATGACACCACGCTACGCGATGGCGAACAGTCTGTTGGCGTGTCGTTTTCAACCGAAGACAAGTTCCAGATAGCATGCAAACTGGCAGCGCTGGGTGTGGGCAGGATTGAATCCGGCTTTCCTCGCGTTTCAGATGACGATACCCGAGCCGTACGTCGTATCCTCGACGCAGGCTTGTCCTCCGAGATCTGGGGATTTGCCCGCGCGATGATCGCTGATGTCGATGCGCATATTGAACTCGGGACTGAATATCTGTTAATCGAGATCACCACCAGCGACAGAAAGATGAAAGCGTTCGGGTTTACCCGTGACAAGGTCATGCAGCGAGCGGTTGATGCGATCAAACATGCAAAGGACGCCGGGATCAAGAAGGTCAACTTTTTCGCTGTCGATTCCACCCGCAGTGACCTCGGTTATCTGAAAGATGTTTACGCGAAGACAATTGAGGCAGGTGCGGAAGAGGTATCTGTAGTTGACACCATCGGTGTATGCGCACCGGAAGTCGTGGAGCGCCTGATCCGTGAAGTCAAAAGCTGGGTCGGACCGGATATCCCGGTACACTGGCACGGTCATAACGATTTTGGTCTGGCAACGGCAGCGGCGATAGCGGCTGTGCGTGGTGGTGCAAGCTGGATTCAGGGTACGATCAATGGTATGGGAGAGCGTGCCGGTAATCTGGACATCTGCGAAGCAGCACTTGCCCTGTCGGCCCTGTACAAGATGCCGGTCGAGCTGGATCTGACCAAGGCACGCGATATATCCAAGTACGTGCAGAAGGCCGGTAAATACCAGGTGGATGGCTGGAAGCCGGTTGTCGGTGATTTTCTGTTCACCCGCGAGAGCGGTGGTGTCGTCAGTCAGTTCCATATCCCGGAAGCGATTGAACCTTATTCCGCAGAAATCGTCGGTGCGGATCGCAAGATCGTACTCGGCAAGAAGAGTGGTCTGGTCAGTATTGATATGAAGGGCAAGGAATTCGGCCTGAACATACCGGATGACAAGAAGGGTGCAGTACTGAATGAAGTGAAGGAGATCGGTACGAGCCAGGGCCGTCTGGTAACGGATGATGAGTTCAAGGGGATAGTCCAGCGCCTCTGCGCCTGATCCTGCATTACCTGTGCCGGCACCGTAACAACCAATGCATATATCCCGTGAACTGACCACAAAGGTCCTGTTCGCGATGATGGTGGTTGTTATCGGTGCCGGTTATTATTTCAGCCAATCGCCTGCACCGCCTTCCCGCATCTCATCCGGAATTGAAGCGAGTAGCTGTGGCCAGTTTGCCGCCACCTATGAACATAATTCAACTGATCCAAATCACTCCCATGACTTTAATGCCTACGGTGTCACTGAGGCACAAAGTCACGCCCACGTAACAGCCAATTATCGGGAATGGTTGGGTAGCCAACTTTCAGATTACACGACGGAAAATACACTGGAAAAGTACCTCAGCATGACACCGTCGAAGTTGGCGGGGCTGTTGTACACGATGTACCGGGTATGCCGGGCAAACCCTGAACAATCGTTTGTTGCGGCAGTGATGGCCGTAATTAACAATCTGCCCGGACTGAAGCCCGTTGAGGTATATATAGAGGGTTCGGATGGGGAGTAATTAAGTGGCCCCGGATAGTATCTCGCCAGAATTGTTGTCAGGTTTGCCGGGATTGATGTACAGACTTATTTGGAATACAGTTCTACAATGATTTAGTGTCAGTTGCAGATGTATCCAGTGTTACCCGGAGCGGGGGCTTTCGATGCAAAAGTGGGTCGTTTTTCGGATAGTTGCCGGCCTGATTGGTTACGCGTCAGTTTGTGCGGCGCAGCAAACGACTGCTCCCTCGGGTCCAGTCGACTATCAGGGTACCATCAACCAGTACTGTGTTGGCTGCCATAATGATACATTGCGCACTGCCGGACTGAGCCTGCAAGGTATCAATACGACCGATGTTGGTTTGGGGGCGGAGGTCTGGGAAAGGGTGTTGCGTAAACTGAAGGTCCGTTCCATGCCTCCGGCCGGCATGCCGCGTCCTGACCTTGCAACCTACGAATCGTTTGCTGCTTATCTCGAAACCTCCCTCGATAAATACGGTGCAGAGCATCCGCAGCCGGCCTTTGCCTCCTTAAGACGTCTGAATCGCACAGAATATTTCAATGCGATCCGTGAACTGCTCGCCGTTGAAATCAATGATGACACACTGCTACCCCCCGATGACACCATGTATGGTTTTGATAATGTCGGGGCAGTGTTGACCCTGTCTCCGTTGCTCGCTGAGCAATATATCGTCGCCGCTCGTACGATACGCCGGCTTGCGTTGGGCCAGCCGGATATGCCGCCGGACATGGTGACCTATAATGTCCCACGCTATCTGATGCAGGATGACTGGCTTGGAGAGGCGATGCCGTTAGGTACGCGCGGGGGAATGACAGTCAAACATCACTTCCCGATGGACGGTGAATACATCGTCCGTATCCGTTTGCAGCGTAATTCCAGGGACTACATCCGCGGGCTGTTGAACGGTGCCCATCAGATAGATTTGCGTATCGATGGCGTACGGATCAGCAAGCTCAGTATCGGTGGCGAGAAACATGGCAAGTCGGGTGGTATCTATTCAACCAGTGCACAGGGTGTGCCGGAGCAGGAACAGTACGAACGCTTTGCAGACGAGGCCCTTGAGGTGCAGTTTGAGGCAAAGGCAGGTACACGCGAATTAACAGTGGCCTTTGTCGACACGACAACAATATCGGAGCAGCCGCTATATACGGAACATTCGATTATCGACTATGCACAATACAAGGCCGGTGTGCCCGGTGTCAGTACGGTCATTGTTGAAGGTCCATTCAATCCGAAATTGTCCACTGCCAGCCCGAGTCACCAGCGCGTCTATGTCTGCCAACCAAAACGCAACGATGACCCCGCCTGTGCGAAAAAGATACTGTCTACGCTGGGGCAACGTGCCTACCGTCGTTCCTTGACTGCGGCAGAGTTGAACGGACTGATGGCCTTCTACAAACAGGGGCAGGAGAAGGGAGGGTTCGATGAAGGCATCGGACTCGCACTGGAGAGGATACTGGCCGGTCCGAAATTTATTTTTATCAGCGAGCAGAGACCCGAACGGCTGGATGCAGGAGAGGTATATCCACTGGCGGATACTGATCTCGCGACACGTATGGCACTTTTTCTCTGGAGCAGTATTCCGGATGACGAATTGCTTAACGTTGCTGCCAGAGACCGATTGCATAAACCGGAGGTACTAAGGCAGCAGGTTGAACGCATGCTAAATGATCCGCGTTCAACCGCCCTGATCCAGAACTTTGCCTCGCAGTGGCTCAATCTGAACCAGCTCGGCACTGCCGCCCCGAACGGCGAACAGTTCCCGTATTTCGATGACAATCTGCGTGTGGCCTTCCGCAAGGAGACAGAGCTGTTTTTTGACTACGTGATGCGCAATAACCGGCCCTTGCTGGAACTGCTGGATGCGGACTACACCTTTATCAATGAACGTCTGGCGCGGCACTATGCCATCCCCGGCGTGTACGGCAGTCATTTCCGTCGGGTCAGCTTGCCGGACCGGACGCGTGGCGGACTGCTGGGACAGGGCAGCATCCTCACCGTGACCTCCTACGCCAACCGGACTGCACCCACGATACGGGGCAAATGGGTGCTGCAGAATATTCTGAGTGCGCCGCCGCCGCCGCCGCCGCCCAACGTACCCGGTTTGCGTGACAAAAATGATGAAGGCAAGGTACTGACGATGCGCGAGCAAATGGAACAGCACCGGGCGAACTCGGTGTGTGCCAGTTGTCACAAGGTCATGGACCCGTTAGGCTTTGCGCTTGAAAACTATGATGCCATTGGACGCTGGCGTACGGTCGATGCAAAGTCTGGTTCACCGATAGATTCAACCGGCACCTTGCCGGACGGTACACCTTTCGAAGGGCCGGACCAGTTGCGCAAGGTACTCGTGCAGCAGCGCAATTATGATTTCGTAATGACGGCGATTGAAAAATTGCTCACCTATGCACTCGGCCGTGGACTGATCCATACCGATGCACCTGCCATGCGCCAAATCATGCGCCGCACAGAGGCGGATAAACACAGTTTGTCTTCATTAATTATGAATGTTGTTGAGAGTCAACCGTTTCAGACGAGGAGGGTCCCTGACCATGCTGATAACTAGGAAACCAATGGCGCGTCGTACCTTTTTGCGCGGCGCCAGCGCGGCCGTGGCCTTACCGATGCTGGACGCAATGATACCGGTGCTGGCTAGTCCAGACCGTCAGACACAGGCCCCACGCCGCATGTCAATTATATACTCGCCGAACGGCATGAACATGGCGCACTGGACTCCGGCAGCCACCGGCAAGTCCTACGAACTGTCGCGGACGTTACAACCGCTTGCCGCCTATCGCGAGAACATGCTGGTATTGACCGGTCTGTGCAACAGCGCCGGTAATGCCCTGCCAGGCGAGGGCGAGACTGCACCACATGAACGGGCCGGCGGTGTATTCCTGACCGGTGTGCATCCGAAGAGTGAAGGTATCACCGGTATTTCAATCGATCAGATCATTGCTCATGAACTCGGCAAGCAAACCCAGCTCGCCTCACTGGAACTCGGACTGCACAGCAAGGACGTGGCAGGTAATTGTGAAAAAGGCTGGAGTTGTGCCTTTATGAATACCTTGTCCTGGCGTACGCCCTCGACACCGTTGCCGGTGGAATATCGCCCACGGGCCGTGTTCGAACGTCTGTTCGGCGCGAGTAACAGCACCAATACCGCAGATCGTCTGACACGGATACACAAGGAAAAAAGTATACTTGACGACATCACTGCCGAGGCGACTGCCATGATGGGTCATGTCGGCGCAGCTGACCGTGCCCGCCTGTCACAGTACCTCGATGGTATGCGTGATGTCGAACGGCGGATCCAGATGGCCGAACAGCAGTCCGCGCGCGAACTTCCCGCGATGGAGCGTCCCGCCGGTATCCCGCCGGAGTTTACCGAACATCTGAAACTGATGTTTGACCTGCAGATACTCGCATTCCAGACCGACATGACGCGCATGATTACGTTTATGATGGCCCCGGAACAGAGCAACCGCACCTACCCGCAGATCGGGGTGCCCGATGTCCATCATTCGATATCACACCACCGTAACGACCCGGGCAATCTGGAAAAACTGGCAAAGATTGACAATTATCATGTCTCGTTGCTGACCTATTATCTGGACCGTCTGCGTGCCACGCCAGATGTGGACGGCTCGCTGTTTGACAATATCATGGTCATGTTTGGCAGTTCGATCAGTGACGGTAATGCGCACGCGCTGCAAAACCTGCCGGTCGTGCTGCTCGGTGGCGGCAGCGGTCATCTGCAGGGGGGTATGCACCTGCGTTATCCGGACAAGACACCGATGACGAACCTGTATCTGACCCTCCTGGATAAACTGGATCTGCCGGTGGACAGGTTCGGTGACAGCAATGGCAGTCTGAATCTGTTGAATGCAGGTTGAGACGGACAGGATAAATCAAATGACACGATTGTTGTCGTTGCTGTCCCGCAGTTCTGTGATGCTGTCATTGCTGATACCGGGTCTGTCTCTGGCAGCTGCGTCAGGTTTAACCCTGATTGAATCGGTAAAGTCAGGTGACCGCGTGGCGGTCCGTGTGTTGCTGGATGAATCCGTTGATGTAAATGCCACGATGCCGGACGGGACCACGGCGCTGCACTGGGCTGTCTTACATGATGATGTCGAGCTGGCGACACGTTTGCTGCAGTCCGGCGCCAGACCGGATACAGTGAATGAATATGGTGTATCGCCGTTGTATCTGGCCTGCACGAACCGCAGCACGGCGATGGTGCAGGCCTTGTTCCAGGCTGCTGTAAATGTGAATGCCGGACTTTTGTCGGGTGAGTCAGTGCTGATGAATTGCGCGCGGACCGGGGCGCGTGAGGCAGCCGTTCTGTTGCTGGATGCCGGTGCGGATGTGAATCATGCAGAGGCGGAAAGCGGGCAGACCGCGTTGATGTGGGCTGCCGCCGCCGGACATGCCGATATTGTCGATTTGTTACTGCAGCGTGGCGCTGATCTCCATACACGTACCCGGCCCGGGGTAGCCACGTTACCAGGTACCTGTCGTGTTTGTGACTGGAAGGTGTCCTCCGGGGATTTCACCGCCTTATTGTTTGCTGCGCGCTCCGGTGATATCGAGATGGCAAAAACCTTGCTGGATGCCGGTGCAGACCCGAATGAGTCGACCCTGCTACAGGGGAACTCCTTGGTAATCGCCAGCGCTGGCGGTCACGAAGACCTCGCCCTTTATTTGATCGAACGCGGTGCTGATATCAAGTCGGCCGATGAAAACGGCATTACCGCCCTGCACCATGCGGTAGGCAGTGGACTGTCCCTGTTAAACGGGGTTATCTACGATAATGTCTACCGTCTGCGTCCACGGAATCAGTACCGGCTGGCCGAGGCCTTACTGCAGGCCGGGGCGGATCCAGACGTACAAATCCGTGAAGAACAACTATTGGGGCCAGACGGCTATCCGTTTACGATGGCCGGCGCCACACCGCTGTTACTTGCTACGGCCTCGGCCGAGGCCCGTATGATGCAGATTTTGTTGAAATCCAGCGCAAACCCCGCCATCAAAAATGAGCAGGGAATTACGTTACTGATGGCAGCGGCCCAGGTGGCTTGTACAGGAACCTGCGCTTATCAGGCCGGTGGAAATATCGCTAACCGGGAAAACATCGACCAGGCGCTGGTTACCGTTAAGGAAGTGCTGAAGCTGGGTGTAGACATCAATGCGGTTGACGCTACGGGTAGAACAGCGATGCATATTGCTGCATTTACTGGCGCAGATTCCGTGGTGCAGTATCTGGCAGACAACGGTGCGGGTATTGACCCTGTGAATGAGGAGGGTGAAACACCGTGGACGATGGCATCCGGTATCAGCCCGGATTATGGTAGCCGGGGTCTGTATGGCCATCATGCCAGCACAGCAGAACTTTTGGTCAAACTGGGTGCCAAACCAAGAACTGTCAGGATGTCCGAGGCGGAGGCCCCCACCGGAGAGTAGCCGGTAAGTGAGGTGTCGGTCAGGGGCCAATCCATAAATTGACAGACGCGGCATCCGCGTGTAGCTTTTGTATCAGCTGTAATTACTTTGGTCTTATCTTTCCACTATCGCTCTATGGGGGTGGTAATGCTTGAATTTACCCTGAACGGCAATCCGGTATCGCTTGAGGTCGACAACGATACTCCCTTGCTCTGGGTCCTCCGGGATCACATTAATCTTACCGGTACAAAATACGGTTGTGGTGCCGGCCTGTGTGGCGCCTGTACCGTCCATATAGATGGCAAGGCCTTGCGCTCCTGTGCGATTAAAGTCAGTGATGTAGCGGGAAGTAATATCGTCACCATCGAGGGACTGTCGCCCGATGCATCCCATCCCTTACAAAAGGCCTGGGTAGTCGAGCAGGTCCCGCAATGTGGATATTGCCAGTCCGGTCAGATCATGAAGGCGGCGGAGTTGTTGAGTGCAAACCCGAAACCGTCCCGCGATGAAATCATTACCCACATGGATGGCAATATCTGCCGGTGTGGCACCTACAACCGGATAATAGCCGCGATAGAGCGTGCAGCGGTGGAGGGTTAAATATGGCTACGATTATCAAACCACAAACAGATGTTACTCGCCGTGATTTTCTGAAAGGTACGGCGGCGTTCAGTTTTGCCGTTGCCGTAAATGGCAGCGGCGCCGGCATGTTGCTCACCGCAACCGAGGCCAGGGCCCAGGCCGGCGGCAGCGCCATCTCGGTCTGGCTGACCATTCACCCGGACAACACCATTACGATGTATACACCTGGCGCAGAGATGGGGCAAGGCTCCATGACCAGCGTGCCATTGATGCTGGCTGAGGAAATGGACGCGGACTGGGACAAGGTGAAGCTGGAATGGGCACCGAGTGATGTACAGGTCTATGGTTATGGCAGTGGTGATCGCAAGTCGATGGCCATTGTCGGCTCACGTGCGGTACGCAGTTATTTTGATGTAATGCGTACAGCCGGGGCGCAGGTGCGTAAAGTGTTGCTGGGTGCTGCTGCAAAGCACTGGGATGTACCGGTTAGCGAGTTGATGACCGAACCCGGTGTCGTAGTTCATGCAGCAAGCCAGCGCCGTCTTACTTATGGCGAGATAGCCCAGTTTGCCGAAGTTACAGAACTACCCGAGATCAGCGAGGCAGATTTTAAAAAGCCGGAACAATACCGCCTGATCGGCAAGACCCAGCCACGCCGCGATATCCCGTTAAAGGTGAATGGTACTGCACAATTTGCAATCGATGTGTCTCTGCCGGGCATGCAGTACGCATCGACCGTCCATTCGCCGATGCAGGGTGCGGCGCCGCAAGCCTGGAATGATGCCGATATCCGCGCCATGAAAGGTATCACGGCAACCGTGAAGTTACCGACCGGTGTGGCCATCGTTGGTGAATCGTTCGCGCATGTGCTGGCCGCCCGTAAACAATTACAGGTGAGCTGGGGCGCTACGCTTTCAGCGGGATATGATTCCGAGACCATACTTGAACAGGATTATGTCCGGGTGCACGCCGATCCGGCCGCAAACTCGGAACCGGTCTTTACCAACGGGGATGCCAATGCCGCCTTTGGCAGTGCAGCACGCACCTACAAGGCGGATTTCCGGGCAGATTATGGTTATCACGCCCAGATGGAGCCGTTAAATGCCGTTGCGCGTCTGAATGCGGCAGGTGACCAGGTCGAGGTGTGGGACGGCAGCCAGTCGCCAGATCGCTGTCGTCAGCTGGTGGCGCAGGCGCTCGGGTTTGATCAGAAACAGGTGACGATAAACCAGTGTTATATGGGCGGCGGATTTGGGCGCCGTTCCGAGGGTGACTATGCGGTTGAGGCGGCACTGGTCGCACGCGAGGTGAAAACACCGGTCAAGCTGATCTGGACGCGTGAGGAAGATATCGGTTATGGCATGTTTCGTCCGCAAAACTATCAATGCCTGGAGGCGGCGCTGGATGCCTCCGGCAAGGTCACTGGTTGGAAACATTGTATCGTCGGTGACGGCGCCAGCCTGCTGACCGGTGGCATGGAGATAGACCTTTATTACAAGGTGCCAAACCAGTATATCGACCTGCGCGGCACATCACACGGCATCCGCCTGAAACACTGGCGTGCCGTTGCCCATCCGTTTAACGTCTTTGCCATCGAGGAATTCATAGATCGTATGGCGGTCGCCGAAGGCATCGACCCGATTCAATTCCGTCTGGAGCGGATGGCGATCACCCCGCGTGGTCGCAAGGTATTTGAAAAGGTCGCTGCGATGTCTGAATGGAACAAACCCCGTCCTGAAGGACGTGCGCTGGGGCTATCAATCACAGAGCGATCCGGTTCACTCGGGGCCTGTGTAGTAGAGGCCTCGTTGAACAAGGCGCTGGGCAAGATCAAGGTCCACAAGGTCTGGATGGCGGTCGATGGTGGTCTGGTCGTCCAGCCTGACGCCGCACGTGCAAACATCGAGAGTGGAATCAACTACGGATTGTCCAGTGTGTTACATGAAAGGGTCACGGTGAAAGGTGGCGTGGTTCAGCAGACCAATTTCCATGACTACAATGTCATGCGCATGTCCGATACACCGGAACAGATCCATATCGAGTTTGTCGACCCGGGACAGGACCGCCCGCAGGGCCTTGGTGAGATTGGTAATGTACCGATTGCGGCAGCGGTTGCCGGGGCGTTTTTCCGGCTGACCGGCAAACGCATTTCGCATATGCCGTTTACACGCGAACGTGTGTTGGCGGCATTGCAGGCCTAGCTATTGGAATTTTTTACTTGCCAGTGAGACACCAGTCCTGACTATCAGGTCAGGGCTGGTTTGTGCAGAAGTTACTTAACAACCAGTACCGGTATAGTGCTGTGGGTAATAACCTCGGAAGCAACACTGCCCATCAGCACCTTTTCGATACCACGGCGGCCGGATGTTTGTCATTGATATGGATCGTATCTGCCTTCACCCCGGCCTTCGCGGCAACGGATTCAGCAGCAGACAGGATCTTTTTTGCAGACTCTGCAGCGGCCTGTTCATAGGCATTAATCGGGTTATTGCTACCACTTTTGGCCGCCTTGGCCATATCAATTGCTGACCACATTTCGGTCGTGGTGATGATGGTGACAGAGGCTCCTACCGATTTGGCCAGGTTCACACCGTGTGTTACAGCCTTGCTTCCGAACTTGGAACCGTCTGTTGAAATCGGGTTTTTTGTACATGATTTTACTCTCCGCGATGGATTGGATTTACCCGACAATTTACAGCCTATCAGGTTGGACGAGCACAGAATACACCGGATTCAATCAAGCTATATTTGATCCCGATCAAGCTCTTGCCGGGGGAATTCGCTAAGGACTAAAACAAACCTGAAAATCGGGGCTGCAAGCAATTTTCCGGGCAAACACGCACCCTTGCCGGTTGTAATTAAAGACCATGCTATCTTCAGGGGTATTTAACTGATAACAACAGTCGCATCAGTAAATTAACAAGGATATACTTATAGTAATAACCTTTACCCAAAAACTGGAGATACCTGTATGAAGCTCACGCGCGTTCTGTTGGTCCTGTTCCTGTTTTCAATTGCTAATATCAGTCATGCCCTCGAAGTAGGTGATACTGCCCCGGATTTCCAGCTGGAAGGGACCGATGGCAAGACCTATAAATTGTCCGATTTCAAGGGCAAGGAGTCGGTCGTACTGGCCTGGTTCCCGAAGGCGTATACAAAAGGTTGCACCATTGAGTGCAAATCGCTGGCGGAAAATGGCCATCTGTTGAAGAAGTATAAAAACACCTACTTTATGGTCAGTGTCGACCCGATTGAAGATAACAAGGGCTTCGCCACCGAGCACAGTGCCGATTTTCCGTTGTTAAGTGATCCGACCAAGGACACCGCGAAGGCCTATGGTGTATTGAACGATGAGCGCGGTTTTGCAATGCGTCATACCTTCTATATCGATCCGAATGGTGTCATTGTTGCCATCGATCGTGAAGTCAAGCCAGCCACATCGGCGGAAGATATGGCCAGCAAACTGGCAGGGCTGAATACTGCCTTGCGTTAAACTTGCCTGTCCATTAGCAGACGGGTTTAGTCGAATTAGCCGATGCCATATCACCGGATTCAAACCGGTGGTATGGCGGGCGCCTTAGTATCCTGTATACCCCGTAATTTTCAGGAGTCTGAAACATGTCCATTAACAGATATTTAATCGTGTGTTTGCTGTGGGTGAGTTTTGTGTTGCCGGTCTGGGCGCAATCTACCGAATATAAATCAGATAATTATATCTACCGGGTCGTCACCGTCATCGAGGCACTGAAGGACCCCTGGTCTCTCACCTTCCTACCGAATGGCGACATGCTGGTAACCGAACGACCTGGGCGACTGCGTATCGTTCGTAGCGGCAAGCTTGACCCGGAACCTGTCAGTGGGACACCTGCTGTGCGTTATCAGGGCCAGGGTGGTCTGCTCGATGTGATACTGCACCCTGATTTTGCGACAAACAAGCTGATATATCTCAGCTATTCCAAGCCGAACGCGGACGGAACCCAGGGAACAACGGCCGTCGTCCGTGGCAAGTTTGACGGTAAAAGTCTGAGCGGTGTAGAGGAGATATTCGAGGCGAAGGCATGGAGTGAGGGTGGTAGTCACTATGGTTCGCGCCTGGCATTTGATCCGAAAGGCTATCTGTTTATTACCGTCGGCGATCGCGCGGCTGATCCACTCGGCGTGCCACGTGAGCAACATCCGGCACAGAACCTGATGTTGCATCAGGGCAAGGTCATCCGTCTGTATGATGACGGCCGGGTGCCCGAGGATAACCCCTTCGTCGGCCGCACCGATGCGCTGCCTGAAATCTGGAGTTATGGTCACCGTAATCTGCAAGGCTTGGCCATCGATCAGAAGACGGGTGATGTCTTTACGGTAGAACATGGTGCCCAGGGCGGTGACGAGCTAAACCAGATCCATCCGGGTAAAAACTACGGCTGGCCTGTCATTGGCTATGGTGTCATGTACGGCGGTACAGCCATTCATGCCAGCAGGGAGAAGGAAGGTTTTGAACAGCCGTTACAATACTGGACCCCGTCTATCGCCCCCTCTGGTCTGTTGATTTATACCGGCAGTGTATTCCCGGCCTGGCAGGGTAATATGTTTGTAGGTGGTCTTTCCGGCAAGGAGTTACACCGACTACCCATGTTACAGGCAAACGGCATCTATCAGATAGGTCGGATGGAGCGTCCACCCTTGCTACAGGGGTATGGTCGGATCCGCGATGTGCGCCAGGGGCCTGACGGTTTTATCTACGTCATAATTGATGATCGCAGCGGTGGTTCATTGACGCCGGTGATACGTCTGGAGAAGGTCAGCGATGTAAAACCGGAATGATACACCCGCTGTAATAAAAAAATACGGGCCGAACGTGGTTCGGCCCGTATGTATCAAGATAGCTGATCCGCAGACTAGTCCGCTGCAAAACAGTAAAACAGACCGTCACCACCGGTACTGATCAAGGCCTCCTGACTGCAACCACGGGTATCGTGGGCAGAATTCCAGGCAGCTCGATCATGGTGGCCAATTTTTGCCTTGCCGGCATCGTTGCTGGTCCAGTTATTACAGGTCATGTCATCACCCGCCGGAAACGCGGTGCCGTCTGGTTGTGAGCCAGTCAAGATGTCATGCCGGTTCGGCGTAAAGCCACCGCCTGGGATGTTGTTACCGTTTTCGGCAATGGCCTCGCGGACGCTCACTCGGGTCAGCTGACTGTGGAGTTCGTCCACATCTTGCCCCACCAGCCTGCCTGCTGCGTTATACCAGGGACCCATGCCGATACGATCACGTGCATTCACCGCATCTTCACCCTGTGTGCTGAGATACGCATGCCAGGTACGGCCACCGGCACCAACCTTTTCTGCCAGTGCCTGACAGTGTTTGTCTGCCCCTGCAAGGCCGCCCAGATTACCACCTTTGCCGAGACCGTTACTGGTCACAAAAAAGCCGAGTGGATTCTTCTGTTCCTGTGCCTGTACCGGAACCATTACGACGGTCAATAACGAGATTACCGAGATAACTGCTTTTACTGTTTTCATATTCTCCCCTCAGGTGAAGTTGATGTGATAGTTTTAGAAACTACTTTTTCGGAATCAGACTGATTGAATCCGGATCCGGTGACGCTGGTATCGACAGCAGATACTCGTGTATACGTTTCATCTTTGCATCGTCGAGTACATTCGGAGAATACGCGGGCATTACATTGGCCGGCTTGCGTACCAGAACAGAGAATGCCTCATAGGGCAATGGATTCGGTGCCAGCGCCGGTCCGGCCATTCCCTGGCCCTGGAAGCCATGGCATTGCCAGCAGCCATTTTCTACATATTCACGATAACCGCCTGCATGCTCGGCGTCATTTACCTCGCCGTTGAAGTCCAAGGTCTTTTCCTGTGCGAGCGCAGGTAACGATGACAGGGTTAGCAGTACGGATACGGTGTGCAACATCTGTCGTGCAAGTGTATGCAGATTAACATTCATGTCAGTTCTCCTTATCAGGCCGGCTGGCAGACTACATCAACGAGGGCAGGCATGCCGCTATCAACAATCGCGGCGGCGCGGCGTATCGCCGGCCCCAGATCGTCCGGATTGGTAATCGGCCCTTCCGAATAGACGCCAAAACCTTCAGCCAGTTTGGCGAAATTGATGAACGGATCCTCGAAGACGTTACCGATCTTCGCCAGGTTATTATTGCCACGCTGACGCCGTGTGACCATGCGCTGCAGATGCATGACCTCCTGGTGATAGGCGCGGTTGTTATGCATGACCCAGAGGATAGGGATACGGTGATGTGCTGCCGTCCACACCACTCCGGGTGCAAACAGGAAGTCGCCATCAGGCTGGATGGACACGGAAAACCGGCCGTGCTCGCGGTTAGCGAGTGCCGCACCGACGGAGGCAGGCAGCTCATAGCCGATACCTGCGCCACCTGAACCGCCGATGTGATGGTAATGTTTCGTCATTGGCCAGAAGTTTATGCCGGACGGTTGTTGTGATACGAATGACCAGTCACGATCCTTGATCGAATCATATAACTCCAGACTTAACCGGTACAGGCTGATGGGCTCGTCGTTCCAGCCACGTGCTGCAGAAATGCGTTCTTCCTCGACACCCTTCGCAAAAGAGGCCTTCAGTTTTTCGCCGCGAGCCTTTACCTGAGCGCGTTTGCTTGCTGGTAGCTGGCGCTTGATCTCCTCGATAAGAAACGGGAGCGATGCCTCGGTATCACCTGTTATGTCCAGATCAACCGGCTGGAAGCGCTGAAAGGTCTGGTAATTCGACATCATGAACAGATCGTCCGCACCGATAGAGATGAGTTTGACGTCATCACTCGCAACCCGACTGCTGACCCGGTGCACCAGATCGCGCGAGTTATTGACCTGGCCCCACAGATCCCGGGTCTCCATTCCAAGTATCACATCGGCTTGTCGGACCAGCGCCCTTCCACCCTGATACAGATAATGATTGTTCGGGAAATTCATACGTCCGCCACCGGACACCGGTGCTTGCAGTAATTCTGCCAGTGCAATCATGTGTTCAAGGCCGACCGGTGTGCGTGCCGCGTTGCCTGCCAGAATGACCGGATTTTCTGCGTTGGCGAGCAGTCTGGCAGCCTCGGTCAGTGCTCCCATATCACCCTGGGGCGGGCTGGGTGAGGTGTATTTAGGTATGGCAGGGACCCGTCCGTGGAAATCTTCTTCCTGCAGGTGACCGTCTATCACGATGGCGGTCGGACCCATCGGCGGGGTCACCGCAATCTTGTAGGCGCGTGTCAGTGAACTGCCGTAATGTTCGAGCGACAGCGGGATATCGTCCCATTTGATAAAGTCGCGTACCAGTTTGACGCAATCGAGTGCCGAGTGGTGCCACTCTGCGCCGGGTCGACGACCGGTCATTTCCATGTGGTTACCAGCGAAGATGACCATCGGGGCGCGGTCGCAATAGGCATTGTAGATACCCATCGCTGCATGTTGCAGACCCACGGTCCCATGGACAGCGATGCCCATTGGTTTATAGGCAATCTTGGAATAGCCATGCGCCAGTGCGGCGGCTGATTCTTCGTGCAAGCAGGTCAGAAATTCCGGTTTTTTATTGCCACCGTAAGTCGTGATAGATTCCTGGAATCCGCGAAAACTTGATCCGGGATTCGAGGCGATATAATCAATGCCAAGGTTCTTGACCACATCAACCATATAGTCCGAACCGGGGCTCTGGATGAAATAGTGATTTGCCTGTTCGGCGGTATAGCCTTCCGGGATGGCACCGGTTTCCATGCTGGTTTCATAATGACTTGGCGGTTGGGCGGAGACCTTTTCGGCCGTCTGTGCCTGCTGGGCAGAGGCCTGTTGAGAAGTACCTAACCCCGTCGTGGCAACTACACCGGATACAGTGCCTGCCACGCCCTTGATAAATTCTCGCCTGTTCGTCATATTTCCCCCGGAAATGGTTAATCACATGCACTCTAGCATATCACCGGGCTTGTAAACTGTCAGACGTTTTGTTCCAGTTTGAACAGGGCAAAATATCCTCTTAACCGTCCTGTCCATTTTTGTTGCAGTGCATATTGACCAGTGCGAGCAGGGTAGAACCATGTCGTTGTAACAGACCGGCCGGCTGGCCCTTGATGGACGCGAGTTCCTCATCGGTTGCGGGCATCAGACGGGCGATATCAATCAGCATCTGGTCAGGCATGACCCATTTACGCGGCAGGTTTTCTGACCGTGCGGTCAGCTCGCGCCAGGCGGCTAGTTGCTGTAACAGGGTAAGTTCCGGGCTACTGAATTTGCGTGACTCACTGATCTTCTGCCACATCGTCTCCGGGGCAGGCACATACAAAAGCGGATCATTCATTTTACGAAATTCGTTTTGCAGCGAGGTGAGCTTGTCCGGGTTGGTAATCCGGGTCAGCAATTGTTCGTAGATCAGACCCAGATAGATCACATCGTCGGCGGCATAGCGCAAATGAGAAGGCTTTAATGGCCGACGTTTCCAGTCGGTGCGTGTATGCGCCTTGTCGAGTGTGACCGCCAGCATTTTTTCAACCAGATTCGCATAACCGATCGAATTATCATATCCGGCAGCGGCCCCAGCGAGCTGGGTGTCATACAGTGGCAGTGGCAGGCTGCCTTTTAAATGGAAAAATATCTCGAGATCCTGACGTGCTGAATGGAACACCTTGGTGATGGCCGGGTTATAAAGCAGGTCAAATACCGGGCCGAGATCCGGGATTGTGAGCGGGTCGATAATGGCGGTAATTTCGGTATTCGCTATCTGTAACAGGCACAGTTCAGGATAGTAGGTGCGCTCCCGCTCAAACTCGGTATCAACGGCCAGCCAGGGCGAACCGGTCATTTGTTCACATAGCGTGGTTAATGCCGCTGTATCATCTATGAAAATATAGTCGTGGTTCATGCCATCGTCGTCCTGCGAAACGACGAAGTATAGGGTATTTGCAGGTCTCCCGGATACCCGCGATTATCAGGTATCCGGGAATGTGCTATCAATGGTCGGAAAGACAGTACCGCAAAGGATCAGTAACGGTCGTTGATCCACTTGGCCAGATAGTCAAAATTGTTCTTCACCGCATTGTCGTAACGCCCATCATATTTCTGTCCGGCGGGCATGCAATCGGTGCAGGGCGTACCACCGTGGGTTGCACCTTCAATCACAATAAATTCCTTGTCCTTACTGGCGGCCATTTCATGGATGATTTCACCGTCATGGATAAAGTAATGTCCGCCCATCGCCACGACCAGCAACGGTACCGAGACCTTCTGCAGACTGCACGGGGCCGAGTTATTGCTGGAGCACCAGTCTATGCCGTTGATTGAATGGGTAGAGCGTATCGAGCGGACAGTGAGGAAGGATCGGAGCGTCAGGAATATCGTTCCGGACCAGAATTCCTTCTGCGTATCCGGGGACTGGCCTGCGATGCGTACACTGGTGACCGCACAACAATGCTCAATACTGCCATCGTTCTTGATCAATTTTGCCGGTTTCAGGGAAGCGTTCTCGATGCTGAGATCCATGCTGAACAGGCGACTGGCATCTGCGCGGGGAACGATAAACGCATCGTCGTCCGGATAACGGTAGGTACCGGCCTCGATCTGTTTCAGTTTTCCCTGGGCGATATCGATCAGGCGATTCATGCGCGCAGACTGGGCACGGAAATACTTGTCCTTGAACGCATCGCTGTAATGCGACTCGCCATCGGGGTTGTAGCCATTGGCCGGGTTGAACGGATCCAGTGCGGGATCCATCTCCGGTGCGGCATTACGTTCGATAATCGCCTCATCATTGATAACAGCCGGATTGAGGCTGCGTACAGCATTGATCCCGTTACCGGGGTGGGAGTCCCACAGGATGATGCCGTCTGCCTTCGGCAGACCATTCAGCGTGTCATCACATTTATAGATACGCTCGGGTTTCTGGCAATAGGCCGCCCCGTTCTCGGCCACGGCCTGATAAAAGCTCATCGTCGGGCCGCCACCACTGTGGCCAAACAGGACGACCTTCTCGATGCCCGGGATCTTGCGCAACAGCTCAATTCCCTGTTTTACATCCAGCGCATTGTTTTCCCAGGGGGCACACATCGCCTCATTATTATCACAGCGCGGATTCATGCCCAGTACCACAATACCGCGTTTCGACATTTCCCCGGTTGCGATATGCGACAGGAAGTTCGAATTGCGATGCATCAGTATCATGGCCACATGCGGTTTGGGAAACTCTGCCGGGTCGGGATAATAAAGGACACCCTTGGTTGAACCCGGTGAAAACTTCACATACTCGGGTGGAGGCGGCGCGGCACTCGCCTGTGTTGCCGCAACTATCAGTATAGTATTAAGTAGTAATGACTTAATCCGGTGGGTGTGCATTGTGAACTCCTGTCTCTCTCATTTTAAGGTTGGCCCGAATCTGTCAAAGCAATAGTCAGGTAACACGTTCACCAGTCCCTGCTCTAGTCAGCCTGTAAGCAGTGTAGACCAGCAAACAGGTTTTTGTAAGCAACTGACAGCTTTTACAGCTTATTGTAAATCCTGGTTTTTATTGATCGTTGCATTCAGTTCTATCATGCCCTGTTGACTGACCTGGATAATACCGCTGCGCGGACGGTCCAGATCGATGACCATAAACAACAGCAGAATAATCAACATCACCATGATATATGTCGCAAATGCCGGGCGATGATCAGCCAGTCCGGCGGTGTAACCGATCATGCCGCCGGCTACGATAAATGCACTGTAAAGCAGTACCAGTAAGAACTCAGGGATATGCAATTGAGGTCTCCACTGGTGACCGGATTCGGATCGGTGGTGGAGACCTCAATTGCATAATCCCATAAGGTAGTCTGCAGCTGAACAGCACGATTCAACAGTGCCTCTCGTTCAGTTTGTCGATCCAGTGAAATCGTTGAGTCCTGCATGCGCATGCTTACATATTCCTTAATTGCTGACTGGATCTGTGGACGTACAGATTCTGGCAGCAGTTCTGAACGCAGGTAGGCCGTGCCTATCACATTCGCTTCAGCGACCTCCGCCGAGCTGCGGCTGTTGTATCGGTCGAGTGCAATTGAAAAAGTAAAACCGAGTATCAACGCGAGTATCCCGAGCAGGGAGGACTGTATCGTGTTGATCTGGTTGCGTGACAGTTCGCTGGTCCTGTGCATGTCCCGCCTGCCGATGCGGTAGCCGGATTCAATCGCCAGGGCCATGATGCCGGCAAGCAGGATTATTATCCAGAAGCTGTTCTGGTGATAAAGTAGTTCAGTCATTGTCTGGTCCGGGATATCAAATCGGGTCATGCTATCAGTTAGAATTATCTGCACAATTTACTTAAAATTTGATCAATTCGCCCGCTTTTCTTCAATACACACAGCGGATGTAATAAGATGTTCGACAGTAGTTACCACAAAAAACAGTCACAGGGGGAGTAAAATGGATAGCCGAATTGCCGATTTACACGATGAATACCTGCATTCCAGTATGGGGCGTCGTGAGTTTTTAAACCGTCTGGCCGTATTGACCGGTGGCACCGCCGCCGCCTATGCCACGCTGGCCTTGATTGAAGGCAAAAGTGCGATGGCAGACCTTACCCCGGAAAATGATGAACGCCTCAGCATCGAGATGATCACCTATCCGGGCGCCTCCGGTAACCAGGTCAGCGCCTACAAGGCCCGTTCCAAGGGCACCGAAAAATTACCGGCTGTCATAGTCCTGCATGCGAACCGCGGTTTGTGGCAACATTTCAAGGACGTGGCACGTCGTGTCGCCCTGGAAGGCTATGTGGTCATCGCACCGGATCTGTTATCACGTTCTGGCGGCACGCCGGGCGGGGATTCACGTGGTCCGGAAGGTGACGCCGCACTGGAAGCACTGGCGAAAATTCCCCGTGCGGATCTGGAGGCGGATCTGGTCAAGGCCGTGGAATTCCTCAAGACGAATCCGGAAACAACCGGTAAGGTCGGCGTCATCGGCTTCTGCTGGGGTGGTGGTCATGTGCTCAGCCTCGCCGTCAACTCACCGCTACTGGACGCCGCCGTATCTTTCTATGGCGAACAACCGGAATCCGGGTATGAGAAGATCAATGCGAACATCCTGATGAACTATGCCGAGAATGACCCGAGGCTGACAGGCGGCCTGCCGGCCTTCGAGGAAAAGATGAAGGCAAACAGCAAGCCCTATGAACTGTATGTCTATCCCGGTACCCAGCATGCCTTCAATCAGGACGACCGCCCGGATCGTTATGTGAAGGAGGCGGCCGAGCTGGCATGGTCACGTTCGATCGTGTTTTTTGGCAAGAACCTCAAATAAGTGATGTAGAGATCTAGGGCCGGTGATGACGAGTCGCCGGCCTTTTTTATTGCAGGATCTTCAGGTTACTGCTTTCCTTAAAGAGATAAGTAAACGGGCACTTAATTGCGCCGTCGTCATTCTGGCAAACGCGACCCACAGGATGTGGGGAATGTCGCGAGAGGACATGGATGTCCGTAGCGACCAGAATCCAGTAAAACTATAATTAGATAAATCCATTACCTATGCTACCGACGAGGTATACCAGCAGTCAGCTACAAAAAGGTTACGCAATAAATCCATGACCAGTGCCCGGAAATATCAGCTATATTCTGTAGCAAGTAATCTACTTTTAGGTGGGGCGGGTAGAAAGATGAAAACGAAAAAACTGATGCAGAAGATGAGCCGGCCATTCTGGTCCAAGGATGAAATATCATCTAAAAATCTCCTTCGAAATGCCATTGTTTTCAGTGGGATTACCGTATCACCAGACCGTCACCATCAGTGAATGTCATTCCAACGTTATTAGTGCCGGTTCCGGCGGTGTGATTAATGCCTGAATCGTGAGCGAAGTATCCGCAGCAGAGTTGGCTGAAATGGTAGCTTGGGCCGCAGTCTTTTCCGGTGGTGGCGTGGAGGCGAGTATCGTAGTCACCGTAATGACGATGACCATGACGGCAGTTTCCAGTCGTATCGCGGAATGTAATCGTGAACGTGCATGAGGACGCATCGCTTCAAGTGCAGGCGTATATCGCCAGCGGTTCAATACGGCGAGGATCAGCGTTACTGTAACCAGTCCAATTTTTAGCATTAACCAGCGACCGTAATCAGAGGTAAACAACGCACCGACGCTCCCCAATTGATACCAGCCCATGATGGCGGCGCAGATGAGTAAAATGATAACCATCGTTGTTGCACGGGGTGAGAATTGTTTGAGTACCTGTATCAAGGTTTTATCCTGGCACTGCGACGTGACTGCCAGCAGCATGGCCAATGAGCCGAACCAGATTCCGGCCAGCAGGATATGTAACAGGAACACCGGGCCGATCAGGGCAGGTGCGCCGGCGGCATGACCGCTGCTGACCAGACCGATACCGGCGATCAGCACGCCCGCGCTGCCGAGCAGTCGTGTCGCCAGTCCGGTTGGATAACCAATCGATAGCAACATCAGGATCAGACCCAACACGACCAGCACCATGCTTCTTGCCAGTGATGTCGAATTTGCCAGTGTCCAGATGTCTTCCTGGAACAACGCCAGTGGAGACGCCTCTGCCAGCAGTACGCCCCACAGACCCAGTCCGGTGATGGCCGCACTGATCCCGGTAATACACAATCTGCCCAGCCATTTGCGCCGCCAGGTTTCCAGCGTGACAGGATGTGTGAACAATAACGGGTACAGCACCAGCCCGGTACAGCCGAGCAGGGAGATCAATAACAGTGTCCTGACGCTGTGTATCAGTAACAGTGTGTCGATATCCGCGGTTGCGAGTGAATGTGCCACGGGCGCAGGCAAATCACCGACCGCAAAGCCGATACTGCCGGAGATGGGTTGGGCGTCCATCGACAAGACCCGGTAGCTGAGTAGATATTGTCCCTCTGCGGGCATCGCTGCCGGTGTAAAAATCAACGTGTTGTCTGCAGATCCGGTGTGTGTCAGGGTGACAGGTATACCTTGTCCATCAAGTAATTGCAGGCGTACCGGTGATACCTGCTCGTTAAAACGGAGTGAAATCGTGGCAGGTGGTTCAGCTAGCACAGCGCCGTTTCCAGGTACGGTTTCGAGTAAGTTGGCATGTGACCAGGCGGGTGTGGGTATGACCGATACCAACCACAAAAGCAGGGTGCCAAAGCCGATGCGGGAAAGCCGTGGAACTAATGCACGTGTGTAAGGCGGACTTGTTCTAATTTGCATATAGCCACCTGTTTTGTTCATTTATTAGCGGAACATACTCATGACAGATGCGCCGTCCGGATCGAGTATGACCAGTTCGGCTGACAAGCCTGGACCGACGGACTGAGCCCAGAGTTTAAAGATCGCGGCGACTGTCTGTTCGCGAACGGACAGATCGGTTTGCAACCAGGCGGCTGCGGCGGTGATACGGATCCGGTTGTTGGTATATTCGTCCGGTGCGGAGAAGGGGATTGTGCCGTCCGTCAGTTTTGCCGCGTCATTCAGTTTGTTGAAGGGCTCGAGAAACCGGTTATAGGCATCACTATGATTGATAACGGCGGTATGGTTGTCCGGTACCGGTGCAAGCAGCGATTTATAAATCCAGCCGGCACCAATATCATCTCGATCAACATAAACCTCAACCCATTCGCCCTGATACCTGACCTCGACGACCCGGCGTCCCTGTCCCAGCCTGGTCATGACCCGGGCATTCATATCCGGTTGTTCTCGCAGGTTCACCAGCGAACTAATTATAACCAGCTCATCGCCGGGGTTGGCAAGTGTCGGGTATGCCCATGCAAGTGTGATTAGTACTGTCAGACTGTAAACAGCACCGAATCTAAAACCGGATTTCATCGACATCAATCGTGTTACCTGTTTATCACTATTATCATTTTTGAATCAGCGTCGAATAGTCTTTCACGTTCAACAATTTGTCCGAGGCATTCTTGCGTGCCATTAGGGACGATAGGCGCGAATATATCGGCGAATGCGTTCGGCGTTTTTGCCCAGATCGCCCTTGCCAACACGTGAGACCGAGCGGATATCCACACGGCTGCCGTTACCGTCACGGCGGACGCGGATGATGATGTCATCGATAAATCCGAACAGTTGCGTGGTGTCATACGCCTCGAGAATGCCCTGGTTGTAGTCAACGTTTACCAGTTCCCACCCCAGATCCTTTACAACCTGGATGGCCTCGGTCAGTGCATCATCAGTGTTCATTGTGGTCTGTATCGGGGCCAGATTCGGATAGGCGAGTTGTTGTTTTGCTGCCAGTTCAGCACCGTCATATTCAATTGTGTTTTCATCCGGCTGGCGCAGTTTTCTGGCCTCGACAAACATCGGCGGGTTGTTGATGTCGGTGGTGATGTCGTGGATCATGGGTTTTGACATGTTCGCCGGGCCGACGAGGGCAATGACGATGGCAGCGGGAAGGATCCCCGGCATCAACATCATCAGACCACCTTTGGTTGCGAACCGGTTGTGGGTGACGGCGGTAATGATCATCAGCAGCAGCCCGAGCACCGCGAGGGCGACACCCGCCTGCACGGCATTGAAAAAGATGCGAAACGCCAGCAGCGGTGCGATATCCAGATATACCCGGGATAACGGTGCCGCGATAATGACTAGCAGGTTCACCAGGGCCAGTGCTATACCCGCGCGAACCAGAAACCGGGTTCCCGGTTCCGGTTTGTTTTCCTCAGGGGCAAATTGCCAGTCTGTCTCGGTTTTCATCGTATCAGCATGTTACAGGTCGTATGTATTTGATTGCAATGTCGCTGAGTATATATACGCAGGGCGGGATAGAAATAGTGGCAGCGAATCTGCCACATTGACTATGATGTATAATCAGGGTTATATACGCAACCCGGCTAAAAATGATGATCGTGACATACAAACTGTGCAACATAACTGCATTTATATTAACGATACTTATAGTGTTGCTGACGCCGCAACGCCAGATTGCGGCCCAGGTTCCACCGTACCAGCCGCTGGTCCGGGAGCATACCGGTGACACAACAAATACAGCGGATCAGACAGTACCTGCATTGAGTACGCCCAGAAAGTCAAACCGGGGTGTGTTTACGATTTTGGTTACCAGCGACCTTAATCCGGTAGTTATCAATCAATTTCATCAGTGGACCGTGCATGTGGAGACGGCCGAGGGTCAGTCGTTGGAAGATGCTGTTATCGAGTTGAGTGGAGGCATGCCGGCCCATGATCATGAAATGTCGTCTGTCCCGATAGTGACAAAAAACATGGGGAAGGGTGATTATCTGATAGAGGGCATGACCTTCCATATGCCAGGCTTATGGCAGATGATGTTGTATATCACTTCGGGCAGTACGTCCGATACGGTAATCATGGATCTGATAGTGGAGTAAGACGCATCATGTTCATGCAGTTGCCTGCTTGTCGTTCCCGATTGCTGGTCAGTGTGTTGTTATGTGTGACAATCTGTCTGTTAATCCTGATCCGCGATACCGGTGCGCAGCAGACCGGGATAGAAACTGTAAATCCACATGGGTGGACGCCGTCAGAAAAAAAACTGCTTGCAACACTTTCGCTAGAAAAAATACGACCACTGCCCCCTGATCCCTCCAATGCTGTCGCAGATAATTCGCTGGCGGCCCGCCTTGGACGGCAACTCTTTTTCGACGCCCGTATGAGTGTTAATGGCAAGGTAGCCTGTGCTACCTGTCACCAGCCCTCACTCTATTTTACTGACGGTCTGGCCCTGGCCAACGGTGTGGGCGTGATCAGACGCCATGCCATGACGCTGACAGGCGCCGCCTATAACCTCTGGTTTTTCTGGGACGGCCGCAAGGACAGCCAGTGGTCGCAGGCGCTGGGTCCGCTGGAGAACAGTGTTGAACATGGCAGCAACCGCAACCGGATTGCACATCTGTTGCAAGATGACCCTCTGTATCATCAGCAGTACGAGGCGATCTTTGGGCCGTTTCCGGATATCAGTGATGTGGTCCGGTTTCCTGTGGCTGCCGGGCCAGTCGATGATCCACAAATTCACAAGGCCTGGGACAACATGTCTGATGCGGATCAGGATGTTATCAACCGGATATTTGCGAACGTTGGCAAGGTCATTGCGGCGTATGAACGTCTGCTCATGCCTGCACCGGCGCCCGTTGATGACTATATCAACGCGGTCCTTGCTGATGATGTTGCAGCAATGGAGTCCCGCTATACCCCGGCCGAGGCGAACGGTTTGCGCCTGTTTATCGGCAAGGCACAATGTATTAACTGCCATAACGGGCCACTGCTGACCAATTATTCTTTTCATAATACCGGTATACGTCCGGCAGCAGGGGAGGACACCGGGCGCCTAGAGGGTGTGGTTGGGGTAAAACAGGATCCGTTTAACTGTCTGGGTAGTTACAGCGATGCCCGTCCTGAACAATGCACTCACCTGCGTTTTCTCCGGGCCACCGGATCCGGTTTGTTTCGCGCGTTCAAGACTCCGGGTCTGCGCAATATTGCACAGACCGCACCGTATATGCACGACGGGCAAATGAAGACACTGACCGAGGTCCTTGCGCATTACAATGGTGCGAGATCGCTGAATGGGCGCGTGCCGGAGATCGTTCCGTTGAAACTAAAGTCCTCCGAACTGACAGATCTGGAGGCATTTTTAAACACGTTAACCGGTAAGCTACCTGAGCCGGATGCTGGAAACTGACTGTCTGTGTAATCATAAGATCCGCCGGTATAAAGAATTGTGTAAAAATTATTGAAGATAGCGTTGTGAATAAGATACTAGTTGTAATTTCCTGATCGCAACGTATACACTTTAGACATGAACGTCATACGCAAGGCGCACCGTAACAGTCTGTTTTTATGGTTACTGGCCATAACAGTCGGCTTGCGCGCGCTGATCGCGCCTGGTTTCATGCTCGAAACCGGTGGCGACGGTCCACTCGGTTTGTCTATAGTCCTCTGCGAAGGCTTGAATGGAAAAACTACGAGTTCTCCGTCAGATGACCCGCATGCAATCCATAAACACCATGGCAATGCTGCAACGGATGAAGATGCCAGTGCCGGCATGGCAGGTGAGACCTGCGGTTTATGGTCGACCAGTTCGACCTTTGTTGAAACAATCGCCTTTGTCAGTGACCATCTGTTTCCGGCAGGTCCGGATCAGTATGTTACCGTCAGTTCTTCATTTACCCACCCCTTATTCCGTCAACAACCTCAACAGCCTCGCGCCCCTCCTGTCGTATTCATAATTTAACAATCTGATTTCAGTCGTAGTTTCGACTGGATTATTTATGCATCTGCGTGCAGGTGTGTACACAGCAAATTGTGAACAATTGAGTTTGTATTATGAATCTTGAAAAAAGCGCGTTGTCGCATTTATTGTTGACAGCAGTCATTGGAAGTACACCTTTGTTTGTTACAGCCCACGAAGATGTGGAAGAGATCACCGTCTTCGGGCAAGGCAGACTGGTAGACCAATCGCACCGAAGCAGTTCAACGGTTTTACTTGGCCAGGATGATCTGGTCAGTATCAATCCGATGACGACGGAAGATTTGCTCAAGTTTGAACCAAGCCTGATCATCCGTCAGCGTTATATCGGCGACCCGAATGGCATGATGGGTCTGCGTACTGCCAGTATGTTCCAGACTGCTCGCACATCCGTTTACGCAGATGGTGTCCCGCTGCACTATTTTCTGCAGACCGCATTTAACGGTTCACCACGCTGGGCGCTGGTGGGAGCCAATGAGATTGGCACGATCGAAGTGGTCTATGGGCCATTCTCTGCAGAATACGGTGGCAATGCGATGGGCGGTGTTGTCAATTTTGAAACGAAGATCCCGACCGAGCGCAGCTTCCATCTGGAAGGATCAATGTTCCAGAACGACTATGAAGAGGTCGGATTCAAGGACAAGCTGAATGGTCGCAGGGTCTTTGGTTCGTACGGTGACAAATTCGGAAACCTGAGTCTGTATACCTCCTGGATCCACCTAGAAAATGACAGTCATCCGATGGATTACCGTTTCTCCAATGTGCTGGCCTCGGCGACGGGAACGATAGACACGGTTACGGGCGGCATCCCGGGCAAGAGCTCAACCGATACCGATGTGATCAACTGGGGTGATACCGGGACACAGCAGGCGAATACCGACCAGTTCAAGGTCAAGTTGGGTTATGACTTCGGTGACTGGTTCTCGCTGTTCAATGTCGCCTATGAGAACCGTGTCCGCGAGACCGATAACGTCAATAATTATCTGGTTTCCACCACGACCGGCCAGCCGGTGTGGAATGGAAACTTCAGGACACCGGAAGGCCAGTTATTCAACGTCACCCGTAGCAGTTTTACCGAGGATGCATCGGATCGCCAGAATATCCTGGTCGCCGGCAGGTTGCAGGGACCGGTTACCGAGAGCTGGTGGCTGGAGATGAACCTGAGCTACTACAAGATCTTAGAGGATGAGACCCGCAGTTCACTGCAACATCCAGGCGACCCGACTTTTACACCGGCTGGCCGTATACGAGATTTTGATGATATCGGTTGGAAGACTGCTGACATCAAGGTGGAGACGGATCAATTTCTGGGACGAGAAGATCTGGAACTGGTGACCGGTTACCAGTATGCAAACTACAGTCTGAGTCTGACTGACTATAATTCTCCGGACTATCTGGCGGGTGTATTTGGTACGGCACGTAATACCAGCGGTGGTGAAACAGTGGCCAATTCTCTGTATGCACAGTTAGGCTGGGACGTTACGGAGCAGTGGGACGTCGTAGTGGGTGGTCGTCAGGAGTTCTGGGAAAGTAATAATGGCATGTTGTATAACTATGCCACCAACAATCTGCAGGACCATGCGGATCGTTCGGTCAACCACTTCTCCCCCAAATTTTCTGTCGGATATACACCGGGCAATGACTGGTTGTTCCGCTATTCCATTGCCAAGGCCTACCGCTTCCCGATCGTGGAGGAGTTGTTCTCTTATGAGAGTAACACAGTGGGTACGGGACTCGCAGATGTTAACCTCGCGCCGGAAGACGGGTTGCATCATAACCTGATGGTCGAACGTGCTATCGGTGAGGGCAACGGTTATGTCAGGTTAAATTTTCTTTATGAAACCATCAAGGACGTCATCTTCAGTCAGAATGGAACGGTGGATAATGTATTGATCCGTACCTTCCTGCCGGTGGATGAGGTGGAAACCAGAGGTGTGGAAACGGTCTACACGCAGAATGGCATGCTGAATGGCAAGCTTGATATACGCGCCAACCTGACGCTGATGAAATCGGAAATTACCCGCAACAGCCTGAATCCGGCCATCGTGGGCAAAGAGTTTCCCCGGTTACCCAAGTGGCGGGGTAATCTGATATTGACCTATCATATTACCGACGACTGGGATTTCGGAGGTGGTGTACGCTATGCAACCAAGGCGTTCCAGCAACTCGACAATTCTGATATTGGCAGACAGACCTATGCGGTGATGGACGAGTATACAATGGTCAATCTGAAGTCCAACTACAAGCTGACCGAAAATGTCAGGCTCAGTCTGGCAGTAGACAATTTGTTCAACAAGCTGGCGTATGTAAATCACCCGTATCCGATGCGTACGATCTTTCTGGAGGCGGCACTGGACTATTGATACAGAAGGAACTTTTAATCCGATAATCAGGAGAATTTTATGAAGAAAACAATTTCAAAATGTATAAGGACCGGCATTGTTTCCATAACATTACTGTGTTCATTTCTGGCATTTACGCCGGTGATGGCACATATCAAGACCGATACCAGCCAGTTCCCCGACGTCAAGTCGTCCGAGGCACGGTTTGATATCCTGGTTCTAGTTGGTCTGGGTTTCATCCCGGAGACAACCTCCTTTGAACCGGAAAGAAAGCTGTCCCGGTTTGATCTGGCGGTGTGGGCGGCGATGGAGGCGAAGCTGGCGCCAGAGGGTGAAAAGCCCGATGTCAATATGCTGGCAAACGCGGCCAAGGCAAAGGGCCTGGTGATGATACTCGAAGGTAATGCCACCTATGCCGATATCAACACACTGTTTTTCCAGGACAAACATGATGCATCACAGGCAGCCACCGTTCCCACACGTGCGCAGGCGGCCAGTTATATCCTCGCCGGTCTGATCTCCCCGGAGGGTAGCTTATTGCTGGAGAAAAAAGGTGTAGCTATCGGACCCGTAGGCAAGGTATCCAGCGTTGAAGAAAAAACCAATCCGGATGGTGGCACCAGTTTTATGATTACTATCGGCGATAAAACGATGGCTGTGTATACACACGGTCGTGTCGGTAACGGTCCCTCGGATCTGGCAAAGTGGAAGGACCGTATCGTCAGAAGGTCATTTATCCGCAAGCAGGGCGAGATTTCGTTATGGTCTTACCTGGAATCCGAAACGGTCGCCGGAGAGGTGGTAGCGGAACCGGAGCACGATCATTCCAGTCACAAACATGAAGAAGAGGCTGCGCCGGTGACCAGTTCAGCTGAAAAGCCGGAGCATGAACATGCTGAACACCAGCATTCGAAATAATCCGGATGCATCGTATCAGTCAGCCATTTCGATCAGATTGATGAGTAATAGGGAGTTATTAAAATGAACTGTAAGGCACCCTCTGTAGTACCTCGTCCGATGCTGCATCCGCTACGGATGGTTGCCTTCGGTTTGCTGTTCCTGCTCGCCGGTTGCGCCCGTCAACCAGTGATGATGCATATGGACGCGACCGAAACACCCTGTGCATTTACACCGGTGACGTCGGTACATTGTGGACGCACGCCAACCACGGCTTACGACAAGGATGGCAAGCTGTGGGTCAGTTACGTCGTCGGTGAATATGTTTATGTTGCCTGGTCGAATGACCAGGGCAAACAATTCAGTGAACCGGTAAGGGTGAATGCAGAGCCGGAGCCTGTTTATACCAATGGCGAGAACCGAGCCAAGGTCGCCTTCGGTCGTAATGGTGAAGTTTATGTGTCATGGACCAAGGTGCTTGACGGGCCATTTTTTGGTGATATCCGTTTCACCCGCTCAGTTGATGGTGGCAAGTCGTTTGAACCGGTCAGGACGATCAATGATGACGGTCTGACGACCAGTCATCGGTTTGAATCCATGCTGGTGACGAGTACCGGTAATATCTTCATGGCATGGCTGGACAAGCGCGATATGGTCGCTGCAGAAGCCGCCGGGCGCAAGTATATCGGTGCTGCCCTGTATTACACATGGTCGAGTGATGACGGCGTGACCTTTGCTAAAAATATCAAGGTTGCTGACTACAGTTGTGAGTGCTGCCGTATAGCGCTGAGCGAGACACAGTATGGGGATGTTGCCGCGTTCTGGCGCCATATCTACAATGAAACCACACGCGATCACGGATTTGCCGAACTGGCCACCGACGGTGTGGTCACACCGGCCCAGCGTGCGACCGATGATAACTGGCAGATTGAGGCCTGTCCTCATCATGGACCAGCGATGGTAACGGCCAGTGACGGTACCTATCATCTGAGCTGGTTCACGCTCGGAGACAAGAACAAGGGAATTTATTATGGCCGTTATAGTCCGGAACTGGGTGTGATCGAAAACCTGTTTCCGGTCGCAGCGGCCGGGGCCAGTCATCCATCACTGGCCCGTGTTGGCGAAAGGTTATATCTGGTCTGGAAACAGTTTGATGGCGAAAAGACGACGATTAAATTATTGATCTCGGTAGATGAAGGCACTTCCTGGCAACCAGCCTCCGTGGTGGCAGATACGGCTGACGCGTCCGATCACCCGCTGTTGATTACGGCAGGTGAGCAGGTATTCCTGAGCTGGCATACCGGCAAGGAAGGACTACGTGTCATTCCCTTGAACCGTGCAGGCGGTGTTCAGTGAATACCATAATGAAATTGTGTCTGTCGCTTTTTTTAAGTACCAGTCTGATCCTGTCCGCACCGGTCAGTGCTGATCACAAGGCCTTCAGGGCAGACAGTCTGAAACAGATCGAACAGCAATACGCAGGCAAGACGTTCCTGATGGTTATGTGGGAGATCAGCTGTTTTCCCTGTCATGAAGAGATGGCCTTGCTGGGCAAACTGAAGAAGGCACATCCGGACGCCAATGTGGTGATGATATCGACGGATGATATCAGCAAGCAGCAGGAAATCAGTGCGATGCTGGAATCTCACGGTCTGGGCGACATTGATTCCTGGTTGTTTGCCGATCCGAACATCGAAAAACTGCGCTACAGTATCGACCCGGAATGGTTCGGTGAGCTGCCGCGCAATTATATCTATGACACCGACTCGAGCCGTATCGGTATCAGTGGCAAACTGACGCAGGAGCTTCTGGACGAGTGGTTGAAAGGTGTTTAATTCGCTGCTGTCTTACGAATGCGTCAGTTTTAATCAATGTTTGGCATCAGCCGTCTGGTTATAATTGTGAAAGACCGTTAGCCGCATGGATGCGGCGCTCGAGCGTACATCGATGTATTCACAGCGTGTCTTGAACGATTATAACCAGATGGCTGATGTTGCCTGGGTCCCTACCAATTATTTAATGACAGCAGATACAATCTGCCAGATGTGATTCAACCCGCGCCACGTCCAGTATCTGTGCCTTCAGTGATTTGTAGGCATTGAATTGACTGATGGCTCGCAACTGACTATGTTCACTGTGGCTGGCAAAGCGATTGCTGTCCCAGCTGAAATAATCTTCGTTAAGTGCATCAGCACAGAAACGGGCAGCGAGTTCGACGTAGATGATTTGCGTGGCAGGTAAAATTGAAGCCCATTCGGCGTCGCTGATAAAGTCAGGGGCAGAGGACATATAACCCTGCAGGCCGGCACCGTAGTTCTCCATGGAAAAAAATGTGTCGGTGCTGTTCTCGCCGACCGGATTACACCATGAGCGCATCGCATCACCCATCTCCAGTGCCCATGCCATATTGCCCAGCGTGTCAAAGTCGAGCATACAGATGCCCCGGCCTGTTTGCCTGTCCAGCAGGAAGTTATTAATCTTCGGGTCGCCATGGACCTTGCGTAGCCCGGTGTCAGGTAATACAGGCAGACGAGTGGCCGTTTCGAGTATCTCTATCGCAAGTGGTTCGATGTCACGGTAACGTTGATGATCCTGCCGGTTTTCCAGTGCACTGCGTAAGACCTGCAAATGACGTGCTGTGTCATGCACACCAGTGCGTTGCTGCTGGAACGTGTATAGCATTTCGTTTAATGCGGTATGAAATCGTGCCAGTAATGCACCCGCTTCAAATGCCATCGCAGGTTTGTCCACACTGTTAACGGTGTAACCATCTATATAGTCAAACATCCGCCAGATACTTTTGTCCACTTCGCAGTAGGGTTGTTTATCCAGAGTATGAATCAGTCTCGGTGTGACTATGCCCTCATTAAACAGGTAAGTGGTAACCGCGTCGATATCCTGATGGATCGCGGGGCTGAACATCGGGTTGACCTGTTGCAGTATGTATTTGTGATGTGTGTCAGTAACCAGCCAGGTACGGTTAATCAGGCCAATGTCGAGCGACGTAATGCTAACAGGTTGAATACCATACAAGGTTAGTACCCCGCCAGGGTTCAACGCTACTTGTAAATTCGAGTTCATATGTAGTAGATGTATCTAATATCGATTAAATTCGTCAGCAATATCAGCCGCCCGGTATGGTTGCGTAAGACCGTGTGCCGCATGGA
>CAMBTO010000011.1 GCA_945870865.1 Klebsiella pneumoniae | reverse complement strand
ATGGGCTTCTCCAGATGTGAGGGTAAGAATCACATTTTTCACTGAGGGTAAAATAATTTTTACCCTCAAAATTACCCTCAAATGTTCTGGACGTTATTGTAGCTCACTGGAGACTATAAGAATATATTTTCTTATAATACAGACACTTGACTGTGTCTAATGGATGTTACTGGACGTTACTGGATGATGAAATGGCGGAGAGAGAGGGATTCGAACCCTCGATGGGCTTTTGACCCATACTCCCTTAGCAGGGGAGCGCCTTCGTCCACTCGGCCATCTCTCCGAAATCTTCAGATTCCAGAATGTGAAACTTGCTATATTTGGTTACTGCTTATTCAGGACAACCAACTTCATAATCATCGTCCGCGGCAGACTTCTTGGTTTCACTGCCACCTTCGCCACGGATCTTCTCGTAGATCTCTTCGCGGTGTACTGCAACATCCTTCGGTGCGTTCACGCCTATGCGTACCTGGTTCCCTCTGATCCCCAAGACCGTGACATTGATGTTGTCACCTATGATCAGTGATTCGCCTATCCTGCGGGTCAATATCAACATTGCCGATTACTCCTCAAGTATCCCTGAACTTCCAATTTTAACCAATGTGACCAATATTTTATATCATTAATTGTACACATCAGGGGACAATGCGATGCCTCAACTACATTTGCCAGTATTTTCAGCATGAAATACCGGCGAAAATGTCCCGTGAGCGTATCAGCTACCCGCCTTACCGTCCTTGTCGAGACCAAAGGCCGAATGCAGGGTACGCACACCGAGTTCCAGATATTTCTCATCAACCACCACCGAGACCTTGATCTCGGAGGTGGAGATCATCTTGATATTGATACCTTCATCTGCCAGCGCCTTGAACATCCTGCTGGCAATACCGGCATGGGATCGCATACCGACACCCACAATCGACAGCTTGGCAATTTTCCGATCGCCAGTGACGCCACCTGCTCCGATGCTGGCAGAGGTCTTCTCCAGGATTTCCAAGGCCGTCTCATAATCATTACGATGCACTGTGAAGGTGAAATCGGTCAGGCCTTCGGCACTGACATTCTGCACTATCATGTCCACTTCAATATTCGCATCGGCAATCGGGCCGAGTATGCTGTAGGCCACACCCGGACGGTCCGGCACACGCACTATGGTCAACTTTGCCTCATCGCGGTTATGGGCGATACCGGAGATCAACACCTGTTCCATCTGTTCATCCTCATCTGTAATTAATGTACCTGCGCCTTCCTTGAAACTGGAAAGTACGCGTACTGGCACCTTGTACTTGTTCGCAAATTCGACAGACCGGATTTGCAATATCTTCGAACCGAGGCTGGCCATTTCCAGCATCTCTTCATAACTTAATCTGTCGAGTCGACGCGCATCCGGCACGATGCGCGGATCAGCGGTATACACACCGTCCACATCGGTATAGATCGCACATTCGCTCGCCTTCAGTGCCGCGGCCATTGCCACCGCCGTTGTGTCAGAGCCGCCACGACCGAGCGTGGTGATGTTGCCATCGCTGTCGATACCCTGAAAACCGGCAATCACGACGACCTTGCCTTCATGTAATGCCTTCTGCACACGTGCAGCATCAATGTCAATGATGCGTGCCTTGTTAAAGGCGCTATCAGTCAGGATGTGTACCTGTGCACCAGTGAACGACACCGAGGGGTAACCCTTGCCTTGCAAGGCGATACTGAGCAAGGCAATCGTCACCTGTTCACCGGTTGACAGTAATACATCCACCTCACGACCATCCGGTTTCGGTGCGAGGTCCCGGGCCAGCTTCAACAGACGGTCAGTCTCACCGCTCATCGCGGAGACAACAACTACAACCTGATTGCCCTGTTTGCGGGTTTCAATGATTTTGTCGGCAACCGCCTGGATACGTTCTACTGTACCGACCGAGGTGCCACCGTATTTCTGGACGATTAGTGCCATAATTAATTTATGTATAGTGTAAAAAAGCGGAGAATTCTAACGTATTCTGGCCGGATCACAACTGCATCAGGCAGATAATTTCTGTTTTACCCAGTCCGGCACCTGTCGCAACGCCGCTTCGAGACCGGACGGGTCGGTACCGCCGGCCTGGGCCATATCGGCCCGGCCACCACCGCGTCCACCAACCTGAAGTGCGACAAAATTGACCAGATCACCTGCCTGGATACGGCCCGTAGCATCTTTAGTAACCCCGGCAATCAGACTGACCTTGTCGCCTTCGACCGTGGCCAGCACAATTGCCGCCGATCCCAGCTTGTTCTTTAACTGATCGACCGTTTCCCGTAGCGACTTGGCATCGGTACCTAGTAGTGATTTTGCCAGCACGCGGATACCACCTATCTCGACGGCCTCACTGACCATATCACCACCGCTGTTGCTGGCCAGCGTCGATTTGAGTTTTTCGATCTCCTTTTCCTGCTTGCGGGCGCGATCCAGTAACTGTTCCAGTCGCGCCTCGACACTGCCCTGATCGGCCTTCAGTAACCTGGCCAGACGGGTTATACGCGATTCGCTGTCATGTACCCATTGCAACGCCGCCAGACCGGTCACGGCCTCGATACGACGCACACCAGCCGCGACACCGGTCTCGGAGACCAGTTTGAACAGGCCGATATCACCGGTATGACCAACGTGGGTACCTCCACACAGTTCGACCGAGAATCCGTCCGCAATCGTCAGTACACGTACCTCGGCCTCGTATTTCTCACCGAACAGTGACATCGCACCGGACTTCTTTGCCTGCTCAAGGCCCATCACCTGGATCTGTGTGGCACGGTTTTCCAGGATCTTGCGATTAACCATTGTTTCGATCGTGTTTATTTGCGCGTCGGTCAGAGCCTCCGGCTGGGAGAAGTCAAATCTTAGTCTGTCTGGCGCGACGAGTGAACCCTTCTGGGCCACATGATTGCCCAGCACGTGGCGCAAGGTCGCGTGCAACAAATGTGTGGCGGAGTGGTTGCGAATAATATCGAGTCGACGGGCGCTGTCGACGGCGGTCTGCAGACTGACACCCACCTTGATCGTACCCTGTTCCAATTTACCGAGGTGGACAAATGCCTTGCCCTGTTTCTGCGTATCGATCACGGTAAAGACAATACCCGAACCCAACAACTGACCGACATCACCAACCTGTCCGCCAGACTCGGCATAAAACGGTGTGGATTCCAGTATGATCCCGGCCTGGTCGCCAGCATGGATTTCATTCACGACGGCGCCGTCACGATACAGGGCCGTCACCACCGCGCTTCCGGTCAGCGAGTCGTAGCCGGTAAAGGTGGTCTGATAGTTGACCGAGCCGTCATTGACTGACATCTCGACGCCGAACTTGCTGGCAGCACGGGCACGGGTACGTTGCTGTTCCATCGCCTGCTCAAAACCGGCCATGTCCAGATGAAAGTTGCGCTCACGGGCGATATCGGCGGTCAAATCGACCGGGAAACCATAGGTATCATATAACTTGAAGATTACATCGCCAGACAAGGTATCGCCGGACATCTTTGCCAGTGCATCTTCCATGTGTTTCAGACCGTGTTCCAGTGTCTCGGCAAAACGGTCCTCTTCCTGTTTCAGCGTCCGCTGTACAAAATCGGAACGCTCGCGCAACACGGCCGCGGTATCACCCATCACTTCAATCAATGCGGGCACCAGTTTATGGAAAAACGGCCCGGTGAAACCAATCTTGTTGCCATGACGGATCGCACGACGAATGATTCGTCGCAATACATAGCCGCGGCCTTCGTTGGACGGAACCACACCATCAGCGACCAGGAACGCACACGAACGGATGTGATCGGCAATAACACGTTGGGACACCGCATGTTTGTTGCCATCAAAGCCGGGCAAACTGCGTATCGCCGCAATGATCCGGCTGAAGGTATCTATATCATAGTTATTGTGCACACCCTGTAGCAGCGCAGCAATGCGCTCAAGTCCCATGCCGGTATCAACCGAGGGCTTCGGGATTGCCTTCAGCGTGCCATCCTTGCTGCGATCATACTGGGTAAACACCAGGTTCCAGATCTCGACATAACGATCACCGTCCGCATCCGGACTGCCGGGCGGGCCACCGGCGATCTCCGGCCCATGATCATAAAAGATTTCGCTGCACGGACCACACGGGCCGGTATCGCCCATCGCCCAGAAATTGTCCTTCTCACCGCAACGACTGAGACGCTTGTCACTGACACCGACCTCCTTCAACCAGATATCTGCCGCTTCATTATCATCTTCAAATACAGTAATCCACAGACGCTCCTGCGGGATCTTCATCACCACAGTCAGGAATTCCCACGCGTACTGGATTGCCTCTCGTTTGAAATAGTCACCAAAACTGAAGTTGCCCAGCATCTCGAAGAATGTATGGTGGCGTGCGGTATAACCGACATTATCGAGATCATTATGCTTGCCGCCGGCACGGATACAACGCTGGGCCGTCGCTGCGCGTGTATAGGCACGTTGCTCATTGCCGAGAAACAGCTCCTTGAACTGGACCATGCCGGAGTTGGTAAACAGCAGGGTGGGGTCGTTCGCGGGTATGAGCGGGCTGCCAGGGACAATCTCATGCCCCTTGCTGCGGAAAAACTCAAGATACGCAGTTCTGATTTCGTTACTCGTCATCGGTTTTTTTATTCTTGTATAGGTGTCTGATCTGATCAGTGGTAAATCCACGGTATTGTAAAAAACGTGATTCCTTCGCCTGCTCGTTGAATCCGGCCGGCAGGGTCCGACCAAATTTCTTTTGCCTGACGGACTGTAAAATATCCATCCAGTTTGTATCAAGACCCTCCAGACTGGATTGTATCAGTTGTGCCCCAATCCCGCGCTCATACAACTCCTGTTCCAGCCTGACTGGTCCATATCCTTTCTGGACCCGGCTGTGCAAGTAGGTTTCGGCAAAACGCTGATCACTCTGGAGTCTTTCAGCGGACAATTGCTCCAGCACAGCGTCAGCCAGCTCGCCTTCAATCCCTCGCAACTTCAGCTTCGCGCAGAGTTCCTTGCGGCTGTGCTCGCGCCGGGCCAGCAGACCGAGCGCGAGCTCACGCACCTGTTTAGCGTCCCCGCTCAGGCATCCGCCTCTTCTTCATTATGGGCTACCGCCGCCTTTACATCCGGCAACAACTTGGCGCGAATCTTGGCCTCGATTTCCTGTGCCATCTGCGGGTTGTCCTTCAGGAACATCCGGACATTGTCCTTGCCCTGGCCTATGCGTTCGCCATTATAATTGTACCAGGCACCTGATTTTTCAATAATTTCCAGCTGGGAGCCGAGATTGATGATCTCGCCTTCACGGGAGATCCCCTCACCATATAGGATGTCGAACACGACTTCCTTGAACGGCGGTGCAACCTTGTTTTTCACAACCTTGACCCGGGTCTCGTTACCGACGACTTCATCACCCTTCTTGATGGCGCCAATACGGCGAATATCGATACGCACCGAGGCGTAAAACTTCAGGGCATTACCACCGGTTGTCGTCTCCGGGCTTCCAAACATCACACCGATCTTCATACGGATCTGGTTGATAAAGATAACCAGAGTGTTCGAGCGCTTGATATTACCGGTCAGCTTGCGCAAGGCCTGTGACATCAACCGCGCCTGCAGGCCCATGTGGCTGTCGCCCATGTCACCCTCAATTTCTGCCTTCGGAGTCAAAGCGGCCACGGAGTCGATGATGACCAGATCAACCGCACTGGAACGGACCAGCATATCGGTGATTTCCAGTGCCTGTTCGCCGGTATCCGGCTGTGACACCAGCAGGTCTGCGATCTTTACACCCAGTTTTTCCGCATATTTCGGGTCCATCGCATGTTCGGCGTCCACAAATGCGGCTGTGCCACCTGCCTTCTGGATCTCTGCGGCCACCTGCAACGCAAGTGTGGTCTTGCCGGACGATTCCGGTCCATAGATCTCCACCACACGTCCACGCGGAAAACCACCAATTCCCAGGGCAATATCCAGACCCAGTGAACCTGTCGACACCGCTTCGACATCATGCATTACACTGTCTTCCCCGAGACGCATGATTGAACCCTTGCCAAACTGTTTTTCGATTTGGCCGAGGGCTATGTTCAAGGCTTGCTTCTTTTTCTCATCCATTGATTTCATCTCCACTGAATTGGTTTACTGTATCCGGATTATCCCACAAAATCCCGCCGAGGTAAGTGTCCAGCGTTGAATGATTTGATATTCAACATACCCCATGCGGGTGACAGACTCGACCAGGCAAAAATCGCTGGCATTCGACTCTGTCGGGCGCAAATTTGAACGTAAAACGGGGCAGATACCGCTTTTTCTATTGTTATCCCACAATCCGCAGCCGATCCGGCAATGACCGCAACCATAATCAGTACATCACTACCCGGATATTTCGATCAAACCCTGTAATGCCAGATTAATCGCAGATTCGCGGACCTGGGTACGATCACCCTCAAAAGAAACTCGGACACACTTGCCCGCCCCTGAACGATGTTGCCATGCGAGGCAAACAGTACCCACGGGCTTGTCGACTGTGCCCCCGTCGGGCCCGGCTATACCGGTCACTGCCACACTGATATCTGCATGTGAGTTCTGCAATGCACCAACCGCCATTTCCTGTGCGGTCTGTAGACTGACTGCACCAAAATGTTCGAGTGTCTCCGCCCTTACACCCAGCAATTCCTGTTTAGACCTGTTTGAATAGACGACAAAACCACGTTCAAACCACAAGGAACTTCCCGGCTCTGTGGTGATCTGACAGGCAATGCCACCGCCTGTGCAGGATTCTGCAATGACCAGCATCAGCGAACGTTTCTGCAGGATACCGGCCAGTTGCCTGACCAGCCGGGCAGCTTTCTGATCATGTTTAGTCTCTGTCATTACTGAAGTGTTATCCCAGCTTGTGCTGTGCCCGACGGTTACGGAAAAAATCGCTTAAAAGATGGCTGCACTCAGTGTCGAGCACGCCCGGCAATACTTCGATAATATGATTCAACTTGTCTGTGCCCAGTACAGAAAATACACTGCCCGCCGCACCCGCTTTCGGATCCGCCGCACCGTAAACGACCCGTCCAACGCGCGCATGAATTAGTGCACCTGCACACATGACACAGGGTTCCAGTGTTACATACAGTGTGGTATTGGTGAGTCGGTAATTTCGACGATTGGCCGCTGCCTGACGTATCGCACAAATTTCAGCGTGGGCAACCGGATCAACCATCCTGATGGGCTGGTTCCAGCCTTCGCCAAGTATACGGTTTATTTCATTATCAATGATTACTGCGCCGACCGGTACTTCGCCTTCAGCGGCGGCACGTTTTGCCAGTCTGATGGCATGCTGCATCCAGTATTCGTCACCCATACCGTGTTACTAGGAATTCCTGACCCTACGCGCCAACAGGGTAGCCTGGGTTACTTATCGCCAAGCTGAGAGGCGACATCGAACAGCAGGTTACGGGAGGCATTTTTGCGCCGCCTGAACTGTGGCATAACCGGACCCAGCTCCGATGTTCAGAATATAAGTCTTTGTACGACAGATTGCAGCACCGAAATGGCCGGCCTCATGATATCCCCAAGTATTCCGGTAGCCATCAATACCAGCACTATTATAAGTCCGTAAGGCTCCAAACGATTATAGAAGACGGCAGAACGGGAAGGTAACAAGGAGCTGACTATCCGGCTGCCATCGAGTGGAGGTACCGGCAACAGGTTAAGGACGATCAGCACGATATTGATCAGTATGCCTCCCATTGCCATTGCCATGAACGGGAGTCCATATTCACTATTGCCAGTGCCGGACAACAGGATGAATTTTGCCAGCAGTGCCCAGATAACCAGCATAAGCAGATTCGCGGCCGGACCTGCCACCGCGACCCAGGCCATATCACGGCGGGGGTGTCGCAGGTTGCGCCAGTTGACCGGTACCGGCTTGGCCCAGCCCAGCATGAAAGGGGTAAACATCAGCATGATGATCGGTACCATGATCGTCCCGACCGGATCGATGTGCTTGACAGGATTCAGCGTCAGTCTGCCCATCATTCTCGCGGTCTGGTCACCCAACCTGCTGGCCATCCATCCATGCGCCACTTCATGCGCGGTGATCGCGAATATGACCGGTATAGAATAGATAATAATCTTCTGTATCAGGTTAAATTCAGCCATGGTTTCCCGTCCCTGTGGATATCGTGCTCAACCCTGGGGGTTCCGACCAACCCTTGTTGGCACCCGTCTCACCTTCGGTTTGCGTACGTCCCAGGTTTTTGAAATCAAATGAATTAAAGTCGGCCAGATGCGAAGGCACAACATTTTGTATCGCTGCAAAGATCGTCTCGACGCGACCCGGATACTTGTGGTTCCATTCATTCAGCAACTGCTTCATTGCCTTGCGTTGCAGATGTTCCTGCGAACCGCACAGGTTACACGGAATAATAGGGAATTCCTTAATCTGGGCGTACTGCTTCAGATCACTCTCCTTGCAATACGCCAGCGGCCGGATGACCACATGCGCCTGATCATCACTGAGCAACTTCGGTGGCATCGCCTTTAACTTGCCGCCATAAAACATGTTCAGAAACAGTGTCTCGATGATGTCATCACGATGATGACCCAGTGCAATCCTGGTATAACCCTGCTCCTTGGCAAACCGGTAAAGTATGCCCCGGCGCAGACGCGAACACAGGCCACACATGGTCTTGCCTGGTTCGAGCACCCGCTTGACCACACTGTAGGTATCCTGCTCCAGGATATGATAGGGCACGCCGATTTTTTGCAAATATTCGGGTAACACATGCTCGGGAAAATCAGGTTGCTTCTGGTCCAAATTGACCGCTGTCAGTTCAAACTGGACAGGAGCACTCCGCTGCAGACTGAGCAGGATATCCAGCATAGTATACGAATCAGCACCGCCGGACAGGCAAACCATAACACGGTCACCCTGCTCTATCATGTTAAAGTCTTCGATAGCTGAGCCTACGTTGCGACGCAGGCGCTTCTGCAGCTTGTTGAAATCGTATTCTTCTTTTCGGGATACCGCTTCCATCTGCTATTTGCCTGTAATTATGATTTCAGCCGGATTATACGCAGACCGGCCTTTGACTGAAAATGTAGTGATGCAGGGTTGGACAGTCAGCTTCGGGATACGGCTATCAGCAGCACGACAAACAAAACCACTAGCCCCAGCGGGATCAGTGCTGATTTCCAGTCAGGATTTTCAACCGCACGGCCTCTTGCGATTGCCGACTTCACCCCTGGCCAGAACAAAAACAGCATGATTAACGCTGCCGCTCCCAGCATTACCTGTTCCCAGACTGCCATAAACCGGATAGTTCCCCTGTATTTTAAAAAAAGGACAACAGCCTTTGCTACGCTGTTATTGCACTCTAACAAAAAACCCCGCATATAGCGGGGTTTAATTGATGGTTTCGGGTCACTGTCTAGGCTTCCAGTTGCACCATAACCTCTACTGCATGAAATCCTTTCGGGCCCTGCTCTGCCTGATAGGACACTGTTTGACCTTCACTCAAGGTCTTATAACCGTCAGACTTGATAGCAGAGTAGTGGACAAAAATATCATCACCACCCTCTTTCGGCTCGATAAACCCAAACCCCTTTGCATTATTAAACCACTTCACAATACCATTACCCATCTACCCCCCCCCTCTAATGGAAAAATTGCGAACTTGCAGCTGGTAATCACACCTGGCAGGAACACATCGTGCACCACTCCAGACACTACCATTTCCCCTGTTTACTACATGTCCAAAATCCAGAATAAACCAGTTTTTAAGGTTTTGGCAAATCCGCACGGATATATTTTAAGAAAGGCCACTGCCGCGATATATATAAAGGGAGAATAATGTATAATTCGCGCCCTTTTCACAGATAGCCCGTATGACAGACAAAATCCGAAATATCGCCATTATCGCCCACGTTGATCATGGTAAAACCACCCTGGTAGACCAGTTATTGACCCAGTCCGGTACATTTAGCAGCCGTGCGGTCATGCCCGAACGCGTTATGGATTCCAATGACCTGGAAAAGGAACGCGGTATCACCATTCTGGCAAAAAACACTGCACTCGACTGGAATGGCTACCGTATCAATATCATTGATACACCTGGACACGCCGACTTTGGTGGCGAGGTTGAGCGCGTATTGTCGATGGCCGATTCCGTCTTATTGCTGATAGATGCGGTTGATGGCCCGATGCCACAGACCCGGTTTGTCACCCAGAAAGCACTGGCCCGCGGTCTGAATCCGATAGTTGTCATAAACAAGATAGACCGTGATGGCGCCCGACCGGGATGGTGTGTGGATCAGACCTTTGACCTGTTTGATCGACTCGGCGCGAATGAAAAACAGCTCGATTTTCCGATCATTTACGCCTCGGCAAAACAGGGCTACAGCGGTACTGACATGGAACATATCGAACAGAATATGGAGCCATTATTTCGGGCTGTTATTGAACATGTACCACCACCCGCCGTAGATTTGAACGGACCGTTCCAATTACAGATCAGTGCGCTCGACTATAACAACTATGTCGGCATGATCGGTATCGGTCGTATCACCCGTGGTGAGATCAAGCCAAACACGAATATTGCGAACGTCAAGGCGGATGGAACCATCAAACGCGGCAAGATCACGGCAATATACCGTCTGCTCGGTATTGAACGAACGGAAATCGAAAAGGCCTCCGCCGGTGATATTATTGCGATCAGCGGCATTGAGGAACTGAATATCTCCGACACACTGAGCCACCCGGACACCCCGGAAAAATTGCCGGCATTGATTGTGGACGAACCCACATTGACGATGACATTCCAGATCAATGACTCCCCGTTTAACGGTAACGATGGCAAATATGTCACCTCACGGCAGATACGTGAACGTCTGTTCCACGAACTGAAACATAACGTTTCATTGCGCGTGGAAGAAACAGATGATCCGGACAAGTTCAGGGTCTCCGGACGCGGTGAACTGCATCTGGGTATCCTGATTGAAAACATGCGCCGCGAAGGTTACGAATTCAGCGTATCCAGACCCGAGGCCATCCTGAAAGATATCGATGGTGAGCGATGCGAGCCTTATGAGCAGCTGACTGTGGATATGGAAGACACCTATCAGGGCGCGGCGATGGAAATGCTGGGCAACCGCGGTGGTGAACTGGCCAATATGATCCCCGATGGTCGCGGTCGCGTCCGTCTCGATTATGTGATCCCGGCCCGTGGCATCATCGGTTTCCGTACTGACTACCTGACGGCTACAGCCGGCACCGGTCTTATCTACCACGTATTTGATCACTACGGCCCCTACAAGAAATCGATCCGTAACCAGCGTGCCAATGGCGTCCTGATATCGAATGGCGAAGGCAAGGCACTGGCCTATGCATTGTTCAACCTGCAGGAACGTGGCCAACTGATGATCGGTCATGGCACCGAGGTGTATGAAGGCATGGTCATAGGCCTGCATTCACGCGACAATGATCTGGTTGTGAACCCGTTAAAGGGCAAGCAGCTGACCAATATGCGGGCCGCCGGCAAGGATGATAATGTCATTCTGACCCCACCTATGCGCCTGTCACTCGAACGTGCGCTGGAGTTCATCAATGATGATGAACTGGTCGAGATCACACCGAAGAATATCCGTATCCGCAAGAAAAAGCTGAAAGAACACGAGCGCAAGCGTACCGGCCGCCAGGCTGAACTCGCCTGATCGTTCACTAATCAGTCCGGTTATTCCGGGGCTGTACAGACAGCCCCGGAACTTCAGCCTAAAGCATTTTCGTCCACACCCGACGATCAACTGTTCCCGCTTTAATGCAAAACGGTTGACACAGTAAAACCCAGTCAATACGCTGCCCCGTCATACCAACAGTAAACTGGATCGAATCCGGGGGAATATGATGTACCCATTGTGCAAACGCCGTACTGCCCTGTCATGTGTTTTTGTGCTGCTGTCCACGCTGACGCTAAACCGCCATCTCGCTGCCGCAGAGGACACACTGCAATTACTGACACTGCCCGCCGGTTCGATGGCCTACCGTGTTGGCGTAACCCTGGCGGCAACTATCACCCGCACTACACACTACAAGACTATCGTCGCGGGCTATGGCGGGGCACAGGTCATCGTACCAATGCTCGACAGCGGACGTGCCGAACTGGCGCTGATCAATGCAAACGATGCAGCACAGGGTTTCCGCGGAGAGGCGCCGTTTCGCAAGGCGAGTCCAAATCTGCGACTAATATCGAATGCCTATGCAAATACTGTAGGTGTCATCGTCCTGCGCGACTCGGATATCAAGACGATTGCCGACATCAAGGGTAAACGTGTTACCGGGGCCTTCTCGTCGCATAAATCATGTGAACAGCTCGCCGAGGCACAGATGGCAAATATGGGCCTGACCCGGGAGGACATTAAGCTGGTCCCGGTCAGCAGCCCGGTCGCCTCGGTTGAGGCACTCTCGGAAGGCCGTGCCGATGTCGCCCTGTGTGCCACACCCGGCATGCCGGCCATACTTGAGGCCGGAACAAAAGTCGGCATCCGTTATCTCGGACTGGATCCCTCCGCGCCGGCTGTTGCACGTATGAAAAAGATCTTTGATGCAGGGTCCATCAGTCTGGAAGCAAAAGGCTCAATTCCGGATCTGGATCAGGACACCCATTTTCTGCAATACGACTATTATCTGGTCGGCAGCACCCATATGAGCAATGAAGCTGTCAGCAAGGTGTTAACCATCCTCTGGGACAACCACGATGACTTGGTCAAGGAAAACCAGGAATTTATAACCTGGTCAACAGACAGAATGGCCATACCGGCCAGCACGCTCCCGTATCACCCGGCCGCCCTGGCCTTCTTCAAGGCGAAGGGTATCAGTCTGCCCCAGTAAATTGACCATGTCTGTCCGGTTTATGTCCCTGTTACTGCGCGCCCTGCTGTTGCTGATCGGTGCCGGGTTTATACTTGATGTACCGTCGGCGTTTTTTGGTCTGGCACTCTGGCAGGAACAGATTGGTCTGGTCATGTTAGGCCTGGTCAGCGCGGACATCTTTGTACTCTATAACCGGCAGGGAAAAAACCGTAACGAGACAGTACAGTCGCTGGACTGGCCAGACCGAATACTTGCTGTTGCTTCACTGATACTGTTTGCCTATACCGCTTACCACTTCGAAGAGCTGGTCGCGAGAGGGTATCTTGATAATCCGGAAGGACTGTTTATCTCGGTCGCCGCTACCTTGCTCGTTTGTGAGACCACGCGGCGTACCTGTGGCTGGGCATTGGTGTGGGTAATGTTAGGGTTCATGTTGTACGGCCTGACTGCCAACCTGTTCAGTGGTCTTCTACAGGGACGGGAGGTCAGCCTGTATGAGCTGTTCACCTATTCAGTGCTGGATCCGAGCGGACTGCTGGGTTCCTCATTATCCGTCGTGACCACCACGGTGCTTGCGTTTGTTATATTCGGTGCGACATTGTTTGGTCTGGGCGGAGGCAAACTGTTTCTCGATCTAGCGTTGTCCGGTATGCGTGGTATACGCGGTGGTGCGGGCAAAGGGGCAATTGTTGCATCCACGCTGTTTGGCACCATCTCCGGCAGCGCAGTCAGTAATGTTGTGACTATTGGTATCGTCACCATCCCGCTTATGAACCGTTCCGGATTCAGCAAAAAGGATGCAGCAGCGATTGAAGCGGTTGCCTCTACCGGCGGGCAAATCATGCCGCCGATCATGGGATCAGCCGCATTTATCATGGCTGATACGTTGTCTGTGCCCTATGCCGATGTGGCCAAAGCCGCATTATTACCGGCCCTGCTGTATTATCTGACCCTGTTCCTGCAAGTCCATTTCCGTGCGGCCAGACTAAACATACTCCCGATGGACGAAACCGAACTGCCACAGGCAGCATCAACCTTGCGGCTGTACTGGCCATTCATAATACCGGTCGCTGTGTTGGTGTATATGTTATTCAGCACGGCAATTGCACCACACAAGATTGCCTTGATTGCAACGGCCATCTGTGTGGTTGCAGCCCTGTTCACTCCATCACGCCCGACATGGAATAGTCTGCTGGAGATTGTTAATACCACCGGATCAGGAATGCTCACTATCATCCCGGCGGTTGCAATCGCGGGCATTATTATAGCTATCCTCTCGATCACCGGACTCGGTTTCACATTTGGCCTGGGTGTGGTTGACGCGGCCGGCGGCAATCTATATCTACTGCTGATTCTGACTGCACTTGCCGCACTGGTTCTGGGACTCGGTTTGCCCACCACAGCCGTTTATATTGTTATGGCAGGTCTGGTTGCACCGGCACTGACCACGGCAGGTGTGCCCGACATGGCAGCGCATCTTTTTGTATTTTATTTTGGCGTGTTATCAATGATTACGCCGCCAGTATGTCTGGCGGCGATGGCAGCGGCATCGATTGCGGGCAGTGATTTTATGCAAACCGGTAATGCGTCCATGAAACTGGCCTTCACCGGATTTTTTGTGCCATTCCTGTTTGCCTTGTGCCCGGACCTGCTATCACTCGATCTCGGTAATCCGCGTTACTGGTTACAGGTGGGACTGGTCACTGCCGGATTCACGCTACTCGCTGCTGCGGTCGAAGGCTACCTGCACAAACCGCTCAACCCGCAACAACGCTACGCACTTACAGCATTGTCGCTGGCCATGTTTGGCGGACTCCTGATTTAGTTATTGGTGACCAGAGTCGAGCCGATACGTCGTACGACGATACTGTCCCGGTAAAATGATCCTGTCTGTCCTAACAGCCACAACTTCCAGCCTTATCTTGCAATATCCTGCGGGGTAATCTATATCGATCGTTCCATATCAGCCGCAAGATTTTCTCCCAACTGGAGGGCAAGGTCAGGCCTGGACGACACCAGATTAATTTCATCATTCAAAAAGAAGCTGCGGTAATCAAGATTGCTGGAGCCTATGGTGCTCCAGTCATCATCAATAACAATAATTTTTGCGTGCAGGAACCGTGGCTCGAATTCAAAGATCTTTATGCCCGAGTCCATCAACGAGGCATAGGCCGCGCGCGCCACAAGTTGCGTCAACGGTCGGTCCGACTCATAAGACAACAACAACACATCTATCCCGCGCCTTGCGGCCCGTGTTATTTGCCTCTGCAGAAAGTGATCGGGCATGAAATAAGGAGTGCACATCCAGATACGGGAGTGGGCCTGGTGAAATCGCATGGCCAGCATCCGCCGTAACTGATGGCGCTGCAGCCAGTTATGGTTTGAAACAAGCATGCCGGATAAATGCAGGTGACCAGTCACGATTGTCCTGGCACAAACGATCAAAATAATTGCGCGCCTGCGTCGCCAGTGGCCCGTCTATCCGGACATGGGTATCATGCCAACGATCCGGTCCTGTCACAGCCACCGAATTTTCCTTGTGTATATTGAAACCACCGAGCCAGACGCTCTTGTCATCAATAACGAGCAATTTACGATGATTACGCCGGTTAAACCGCAGGGGGGGTGTACCAGCGCAACGGGTTATACCATATCAGTTCAATACCGGCATCACGGATACGTGTGACCTCCGGGCTGTATGCGAGCGTCATCGAACCAAACGAGTCCAGATGCATTCTCACCCTGACGCCGGCACGGGCACGACGCACCAGTGCGTCTATAAAATGCATAGCAATAGCATCCGCTTCAAAGATATAACTCTCCATGACGATACTGTCATGGGAGGCATCGATCGCTCGCAACATATCATTATAGAGCGCATCACCCTCGGTGAAGACGGCAAAACGGTCTGTTGTATTTTTATCTGTCATGCAAAAGACCTGTTGGTCCGGGCAAAGAAGCGGTAGACCTCACTCCGGAAAATTCAATATACTGGAACCCTGTTAAAGGGAGGTAATACAATCATCTCGATAAAGCCGGCCCTTTCAACACTACGACTGAAGGGAACAGAACATATTCATGCGGGCAGTATTACATTTAATCCTGGCAGCCCTGCTGGGTATGGCAGCGACACTCCCGGCGCGGGCAGCAGATACTGCTGATCAAATCCCGGAGTCCCCTGCATCCACCATTGACAGCAATAATGTCGTCAATTATCCGAACTCCTGGTTTGACCAGTTTCAGCCTCAGACTGCACTGGATATGGTACGCCAAGTACCTGGATTTCGACTGGAAAACAATGCCGGCACACGGGGTTACAGTAACGCTCTCGGCAACCTGCTGATCAATGACCGCCGTCCCGCTGCCAAACAGGACCAACCACTTGATATCCTCGCACGTATTCCAGCGGCTCTGGTTGATCGGATCGAACTGATTCGCGGGCCAGTTCGCGAGATTGACATGCAGGGCCAGTCCAGCCTGATCAATATCATACTGCATGGTGACGTCCCTGCCTCTGTGCATTGGGACACTTATATCCGCAAGACGTTTGAACACGGTGGCCTAACACCTAAGGCCAGTATTTCACTTTCACATAACTGGAAAGGCATCGACTACAATACCGGAGTCGGTTACAGACGATCACGTGTCGGTAATATCGGCACCGAAGATATTTATAACGGCGCCAGTGAACTGATTGAAGTTCGCAACGTCCAGCGCGAAAACCGTAACAACTTCCTCGATGGTAACCTGAACGCCGCCCGCTGGTTCGGACAGACCTTCGTCCGTCTGAATACCAGTATTGATCTGGTAGAACACCTCTGGCACCAGACCACACAACGTGAACCCCTGACTAGCGGAGTATTGTCTCGCATCCAGACCATTGATAAGGATTCGAAACAACCTGTCTTTGAAACAGGGATCGATTTTGAACGCGCACTGTCAGCAAATCTGACAGCCAAGCTGATTTTTCTGCTTGCGCGTGAATACAACGATACCATTGAAAGTCAGCGCGTGGTCGACTCAAGCGGCAGACAAATACTGTACCGCGTGGCCGATACCTACAATGTCAATACCGAGGCGATCAGTCGTGCTGAATTCGACTGGGCCGTGCTGGCCGATCACACAATCCAGCTTAACGGCGAATGGGCCTACAACCTGCTGGATGGGAAATTCAATCAGCAGGATGACACCGGTACCGGCCCGGTTTATATCGATGTACCCGGGGCCAATTCCCGCGTTGAGGAGTCACGTGGCGACTTCATGTTGAAAGATATCTGGTCGCTGGGCCTGTTTGAACTGGATTATGGCCTCGGTGCGGAAACCTCCACGCTAACGCAAAGCGGTGATGTAGACCAGGAACGTGAATTTTTCTTTATAAAACCACAGGCCATCCTGAGCTATACACCAGAAACGGGCCGGCAAACGAGACTCCGGATTGCGCGCGAGGTATCTCAGCTGAATCTGGTCGATTTTATCAGCGCTACCATATTTGAAGACGATGACCTGGCGCTGGGTAACCCGGATATACGCCCCCCCAGTACCTGGATGACCGAGCTTGGCCATGAGCATCACTTTAATAAGGACAGCGTGGTCAAGGTAACGCTGTTCCATCACTGGATTACCGATGTGCTGGATCTGCTGCCGCTGTCCGCCAGCTTCGAAGCACCGGGCAATATCGGTGACGGTCGCCGCTGGGGTGTCGAGATTGAATCTACATTACCATTACAGTGGACTGGCCTCGACGGTGCACGCCTGAAACTGAAGGCGCGTCTGCAGGATTCGACCGTGGTCGACCCGGTAACCGGTGAAAACCGTATGCTTTCCTCCATCGGTAGTACCCACAGTACAACCGATTTTTTTGTCGTGGAAAACCATTATGTCTACAACATCGACTTCAGACAGGACTTCCGGAAAAGCCGTATCGCCTGGGGTGGTATCTTTCAGGATCGTGCAGACGAGTACCGCTACAAGGTAAACGAACTGGAAACCAGCGACGATACAGCAGAACTGAACACCTTCATCGAGACCACCCGCTGGTTCGACATCAAGATGCGTATCGACCTTGAAAATATCCTCGATTTCAACGAACTGCGTGAACGTACGGTTTACACGGGTGAACGAGGACTGTCTGCCGTCCGTACACGTGAGTTGCGCGACCAGAAAGGCGGACCGCGCGTATTTTTCACCTTCAGCGGCGGATTTTAGGCCTAGACTCAGGAAAGACCGCTTTTTGCCTTCAGTTTCACCTTATCAGGAGTATTTCATGTCTCTTCTATATTCGAAGACCGCTCCGGATCATCTATCCCTGTAAAACCATCTGGTCATGTGCCCGCTGACACGTAACCGCGCAATAGACAATTTACCGAACGCGCTGATGAAGGAATATTATGTCTAGGGTGTAAAATATTCATGCAGTTGGTGCCAGAATGCTTGCACCTTCCGCTATTACTGCCGCAAATGACATGCCCTTGTACGATGCGATTGAGGCGGACTACTCCTGGCTGGCTGAACAACTTAAAAGTATTGGTGTCACCTACATTCATCTGGTTGATCATTCCCAGATGGGCGCCCCAGTCGTACCGGACAGCATGAAACAGACCTTCCGCCCGGAGGTCAGCGGTTATCTGGGTGACTATATGGAACGTACGATGACGTCGGCGACACCACGAAAGCGATACGAGGAAAAACCGCTGATGTAACTCCGTCATTTCACTGGATTCCCGCCTCGGCTTTGGCTCCTGCGTCGCTCTACCGCCTACATCCATGTAGGCGTTCGCGAATGACGGTCTAGGCTCTCGACATGAACTTGCCAGTGCTGGTATTGATACGGATGATCTCGCCCACCTCCAGATATTCCGGCACCTGCACCTCCAAACCGGTCACGAGCTTCGCCGGTTTGGTACGGCCGGTGGCAGACGATCCCTTGATACCGGGCACGGTATCGACAATCTCCATATCCACCGACTGCGGCAACTCGATACTTAACAACACATCGTCCATGATCAAGGCAGTCATGCCTTGCAGCCCTTCGGTGACATAGCCAATCAGCTCATCAATCACTTCACCAGTCACTTCATACTGGTTGAAGTTTTCCATGTTCATGAAGATATATTTGTCACCGTCCTGGTAAGAAAACTGGATCGGCTCGCGTACATAGTCGGCCTCTTTCAGGTAATCATCACTTTTTAGCGACTCATCCCGCTTCTGTCCGGTCTTCAGATTGGTGAAGCGGATCTTGTAAAGTGTTGATGCCCCTCGTGACGACGGGCTTTTCGCCTCCAGCGATTTTACTGCATGAGGCACACCATCAAAATCTATCACCATTCCGCGCTTCAGTTCACTGGCCTTGGGCATTTGTCATCCTGATTGCTTTAAAGGTGTGAAATGTTACGGCTTCGGACATCCGCTTGCAATATATGTGATTGCCATACCCCGGCACGCGGTTATAGCATGGCCTTATGTTCCCGCTACGCGATGACAACCCGCATTTTCTGACACCCTGGGCGACCTGGTTGCTGGTCGGCCTGAATGTACTGGCCTGGGTGTTGCTGCAAGGACTCGGGGCAGAACCGGCCTTGTCACGGTCGGTGTGCCTGCTCGGACTGTTACCCGGTGAATTATTGCAATCGGTGCCGACTGGCAGCGGTTTCCAGATGAGCCCGGAACTGTATTGTACGGTCACCGATTCTACATCCTGGCTGTCGGTCATCAGCCATATGTTCATGCATGGCAGCTGGATGCACATCATCGGCAATATGTGGTTTCTGTGGATCTTTGGTAATAACGTCGAGGACTCGATGGGGCACCTGCGCTTCCTGGTCTTCTATCTGTTATGTGGTCTGGCCGCCGCCGGCCTGCAGGTTGTCACAGATCCCTCCTCACTCATTCCGATGGTGGGCGCATCGGGGGCCATCGGCGGTGTCATGGGTGCGTATATCATGTTATATCCACGCGTGACCGTACACATGTTGTTCATCTTCGGGTTTTATATTACGACGTTTGGCATACCGGCGTTCTGGATGCTGGGCTACTGGTTTATGGTACAGCTATTGGGTGGTTTCAGCTCCCTCGGGGCCACCGATGGCGGGGTCGCCTTCTGGGCACATATCGGTGGCTTTGTCACAGGTGCTCTGTTGATCCTGTTGTTTCGTGTCCCCGCGATGGTCAAACGCCATCCTAACCATGGTTGGCGTCAACGCTCGGCAAATAGCTATCGACGAATACGCTGAATAATTACCAAGACCCCGGTCTTGTAAAGCTGCCTTAACATCCGTGTCACATAATTTCACCAGATTGTCATATTATTTAATCACGCTGTAATCCTTGTTGGTCAAAGTGCCCCTGTCATTTTAATCCGACAACACATCATTGTTGTCACTACCATGTTATGCCAACGGAGATTTACCATGTCGAAATTCAATACCGTGACCACGCGGCCATTGTACCTTACCCTGCTCGCGCTGGGTGTTGCCGGTGCTACCGGCATACTGACTGCAGAAGCCCAGACAGGTGGCAATGTAGAAGAAGTCATCGTGACGGGACGTCGCCCCCTCGCCGAAAGCACGGCGGCAGCACTTGCGGCGCAACGCTCTTCCGATTCACTCGTCAGTGTTATCGCCGCGGACTTGATCGGCGACTTGCCAGACCAGAACGTGGCATTTGCAGTCGGTCGATTGCCCGGCGTTGCCGTAGAGCGTGACCAGGGTCAGGCACGTTATGTAAACTTGCGCGGTGCCCCGGTGTACTGGACCACCTTGTCTTTCGATGGTCTCAGCGTTGTCAGTCCGGAAGGTCGTGCTTCACGCTTTGATAATATTCCGTCTGCAATTGCGAGCCAGATTACTGTCGAAAAAGCGATTGTGCCGTCCATGGCCGGCAACACCGTAGCGGGTAACGTCGATATCCGCACCCGTCGCGGGTTTGACAATCCCGGCCAGAAGATCACGGGCAAAATCGGTGCCGGCAGGGTCGACCTCGGTGGCGGTGATGAAGTTGACAGTTCACTCGTCTATTCGAATATTTTTCTGGAAGGCAAACTGGGTCTGGTGGCTCAGGGTTCGTACTATAGACGCGAAATGGCAACAGACAATTGGGAAACTGATCCGTACCTTAGCAACACCACCAACCCCACAAAACACTTCGCACGCGAGCACGAAAACAAGCATTACCGTCTGACACGCGAAAATCTTTCCGCAACAATGCGCGTCGACTATAAAATCGATGAAGAGAATACGGTTTTTGCGAGCACGATCAACACCCTATATCATGACGATGAACTGCGCGACAACTTCATCTTACGTCTGGATCAGGGCACGGATGCGTCCGGCGCGGGCTACACCAGCGCGGGTTTCATCAACAGTAACGACCCGACTTTCGGTACATCCTACGGTGCACGTCTCAATGCCCGTATCGATTATCGCAATAGCAAGGAATACACCAAGACCAATACTCTGGGCGGTGAGCACGTCTGGTCGGATTGGGACATGTCGTGGCGCCTCAACCACACATTTACGCAGGACGGACGCGACACTCCCGTGACAGCCGCATTACAAAGCCCGTCGAGTTTTCTCGCACGACCGACTGTGGAATATGATTTACGCAATGGTGATGTAAACACGATACGTTTATTCCGTACCACCGGCGTTACCGCTGAGCGCATCAAAGGTGAACAGATCACCAACATAGAAGCGTTCGAATTTCCCATGCAGAGTATTTCGCAGATTATGGGCGCTGATAAAACAAAGGCAGGCACAGTCAAGCTTGACCTCGGCCACATGACAAAACTGTTTGAGCGGTCGACCAAAATCCAGTTTGGTGGTCTCTATACAGATCGCACCAAAACCTCCGAGGAAACAAACTATCTGCGCAGCTTTACGACAGGCACCATTCCAACGTGGTCTGATTTTGCCACCGACATCGGTTATCTTGGGGGTCAGGATTTGAATTACTCCTTCCGCTATACCGACGACACACTGACCACTGATTTCATGAACGAACAGATTCGCAATGGTAGTGCCACACTGCAGGATACACGTGCAAATTACTGGGAAGTGACTGAAGCGATTAGTGCACTTTATGGTATGGCCACTTCGGACTTCAGCTGGGGTAATGTTGTGTATGGTGCACGTATTGAGCAGATTGAAAACACTGGCGAAGCGTTCGTGACTTTTCCCGCTGTCGATAGTACACCGGCTGAAACGCGACTGGTCGAAACCAAAAGTGAGGATACGCTGGTCTATCCGAGTGTGCACCTGAACTGGAATTACAGCGAAAACGTCAAGGTCCGTTACAGTCTGACGACGTCAGCTTCCCGCGCTGACTTTGATGACCTGCGTCCTAACTTTACGATAAATGATGCGGCGCAAACGGTTTCCGGTGGTAATCCCGATGCAAAACCTGAAAAGCAGAAGGGTGTCGACGCCTATCTCGAATGGTACATGCCATCAGGTGATTTCTTTTCTGCAGGCGTCTTCTACAAGGATATCCAAGATGTCCTTGTACAGCGGGCAAGCACCTTCGGTCTGGATACACTCGATGTGGCAGGCATAGATCGTTCAGGATATCAGCAGACCAGCATCGGTAATGCCGGCGATGGCTATCTGCGTGGTTTTGAACTGGCGCACGTCGCAAGTGCCGAGCGCCTTGCACAACGCATGAACCTACCTGAATGGATGCAGGGATTTGGCCTCAGATTCTCCGGCACCTGGACTGATTCAGAAGTGAATCTCCCCTCCGTTGGCGTTGTCCCCGAACGTACCATCAGTGTGCTGGGTACTTCCGATCGCGTGTATAACCTGCAGGGAACCTATGAAAAATATGGTCTGACCGTCAGACTTGCCTATCAGTACCGTACGCCGTGGGGTCAGTCAATTGGCAACTACCGGGTAATCAATGGCAATGTCTATCCGGTTGATAATGGCGATATCTACTGGGACTCTGACGAGGAAATGGATTTGTCTGTGCGTTATCAGATCAACCCCAGGGTCGAGGTGTATTTCGATGCGGTCAACCTGACCAATATGGGTGCACGTCGTTACGGTGATGATTCACGTTATCCGATCGAGTTCGAAAAATTTGGACCACGTTATATAGGCGGGCTACGTTTTAACCTGTAATACCTGAAAATCAATGAACACTTCACGACACACAATACCAGATGTAGTCGTAAAAGCGGGCGCGAGACTGATAATATCAGTCTCGACGCTCGCTTTATTTTCCTTTGACAGCCTTGCTGACGAAACAGTGCTGGCACCGCAAACGGTGACCGAAGCCGTACGCTACGACACTGATGATCCTGCCATCTGGATCAACTCGACCGACCCTGCTGCGAGTCTCGTCATAGGCACCGACAAGGATGCTGACGGCGCTCTCTATGTATATGATCTGCAGGGCAAGATACAACATGACAAGGTCATTCGTGGCCTGTTGCGCCCCAATAATGTCGATATCGCCTACGGCGTCATCGTTGGCGGCAAACCTGTCGACATCGCCGTTGTTTCCGAACGCTATGCACATCGTCTGCGTGTCTATCGCTTGCCCGATATGGCACCGATCGATGGTGGTGGCATTCCGGTATTCGAAGGCGAGCGGGGACGCGATGTTATGGGTATTGCGCTCTACACACGCCAAAGCGATGGCGCCTTGTTCGCGATTGTCAGTCGTTCAGATGCTTTTGCTCCCGCAAATGGCTATCTGCATCAGTATCGTCTCGTTGATGATGGCACCGGACAAATCAAGGGTTTATACACGCGTGCATTTGGTGCCTGGAGCGGTGTGAAGGAAATTGAAGCCGTCGCGGTCGATAATGAACTTGGTTATGTCTATTACAGTGACGAAACTTATGGTATCCGCAAATATCATGCAGACCCACTCGCCGAGGATGCCGACAAAATGCTTGCAGAGTTTGGCAAGAACGATTTCACGGAAGACCATGAAGGAATATCCCTATACAAGCGCGACAATGGAACGGGCTATCTGCTTGTATCGGATCAGCAGGCCAATCTGTTCAATGTATATGCCCGCGAAGGGACACGCGACAACCCGAACCAGCACACACTGCTCGCACGGATCAGGGCAGACACCGTCGAGAGTGATGGCAGTGACATAACGTCGATTGCACTACCGGGTTATGCGGGTGGATTGTTCGTCGCCATGTCTACCGACAAGACCTTTCAATTCTATCCGGTGGAAGCGATGTTACGCGCCGCCGGTCTGACCCCGTAGGCGCATGGATGCACTGGCTGGCGTCAACGCGCTCATGACGCCTGCCGGTGCATCAGATACTTCATCAATCCGGAAACCGCGGTAACTTCCTGGCATCTTTCGGCAAGGGGTATTCGGCCATATTCATCTGCATTGCCAGCAGGGTGTAATACGCATTGATACCGGTCAGATCGACTACCCCCTTGTTACCAAATTTTCTCTGGGCACGTTCATAAGTGGTATCACTGACACGTTTGTTGCGGTGCAGTTCGATCGAAAAGTCATACACTATCTGCTCGTCCTCGCTCATACCCTGCGGTCGGCGACCGTCTGCAATCGCATCGGCAACTTCCTGTCTGATACCCGCCTTCAGCGCAATCGGGTAATGCACATGCCATTCGTAATCCTGTGTCCATTCACGCGCCGTGATCAGGATTACCAGTTCACTCAGTGTTGTTCCGATTGCGGACTTGTAACGCAGGTAGTCACCCATACCACGCGCCTGGCTCATTAATTGCGGGCTGTGCATCAACGGTTCAAACGGGCCAAATACCGGGGTCTTGCGGGCGGTCATAAACTCATCCGCCGCCTGTTTCTGCTCCGTGTCGTACTGGTCCGGTGGAATCGTCGGTAGCCGCCCCTGGGCCTGTAGCGCCGTGTTGACGCCCAGTGTGAGCATCAGCGTGGTAATCAGTGATTTCATCATGGTCCCTCCCCTGAAAATTGGATATATGCTGACGATGCTAGACGTTTTTGCGCATTTCGCAAAGCCCCGTTATCAGCTGACCAGACGTCATAGACCAGGTTGAGGCCCGACTGGAGGCCCGGGTATTGGCGGCGGGGCTCCTCTCCTACAGACACGACCAACAGACGTGCATGCCTGCTGATCCGCGGATTTTCTGCTAGTATGACAATATTATTCCAGCATCCTGACGGGGGGTCTTGCCATGCGCACCTATATCCAGCTTACTCTTATCTCACTGGCCATCTTTAGCTGGCCACACATGCTACAGGCCCAGGCGCCCGCTACCGCTGCAAACCCGGGTGCACCGGATATGATCTTCTATAACAGCAAGGTAGTCAGCATGGATGATGCGGGTTTTACCTCCTCGCCCGGTACGCTGGCACAGGCCATTGCGGTACGCGATGACGAGATCCTGGCGCTCGGCAGTAATGAGCAGATCCGGGCGCTGGCTGGTCCGCAAACCAGACAGATTGACCTGAAAGGCCGCATGATCATGCCAAGCTTCATCCTGACACACGGTCATCCGACCGACCGTGCTTGGGAGTCTGGATTCACCTCGTTACAGCATGTCATGCCCGACGGTAATGAACATATGGTGGTGCGACTGCTGAAAGGCAATCCCGAAGAGCAGGTCGCCAGTTTTGAAACTGTATTAAAAGAAGCCGTCTCCGTCGCCAAACCGGGCCAGTGGATCATCATCGGCTCTGACTGGGGCGCAAACTACGAACATATGTCGCGCCTGATCACCGAATTCTGGCGCCATATCAAGGTTGAACGGCTGGACGAACTGGCACCGAACAATCCGGTACGGGTGAAGAACAGCACGATAGATGGACTGTTAAATTCCCGTGGTCAGGAAGAAGTAAAGAAGATATTCCCGGAATACACGGCACGCGGTAACCGTGGACCCACCGGTCGTATGCTGGAGCCGGAAGTCATCCTGCATAACAAGGTCAATATCAATGCCGACCTGTTGGAGGCAGAGATGCAGTTATGGACCGCACACGGCATCACCGGCTTCGGCTCTGCGCCTTATACACTGAGCAACCTGCAGGCACTCTCCCTGCTGGATCGTGAAGGCCGACTGAATATCCGTTATGGCTGGAGTTATACCGGACCGAACATGGATTACACCAGCGTACACCTGTCCTCGGCCTTGCTCGGCAGTGGCTCGGACTATCTGTGGAACATCGGCGCACAGGGCGAGTGGTCTGCGGGCGACTGCACCACCATCCCGGCACCGGATAACATCAAGAAACACGAGGAGTGTACGCTGGAGGCAGGACACGAGGGACGACTGGAGAAGGAATATATCGTCCGCAGCGGCGGGCGTATCGCCGCGATGCACTCGGGCGGCGACAAGGACATTGATAATCTGCTCGACATTATTGAAGAGCAAAGCAAGGCCGCTGGCATGAGTATTGAGGACATCCGCGAGCGCCGTCACAGCTTTGACCACTCTTCCGGGGCACCGCGCCCGGATCAGATCCCGCGTATCAAACGGCTCGGCATGATCGTCAGCATGCTGAACACCATGCTCTGGGAAAACAACCGCAGCTATGATGCCTCCTATCGTGTCAAAAACTACGGTGAGGAATACGCCGGCTGGATTGTCCCGCGTAACAGCCTGACCAAGGCGGGGGTGATGAACTCTCAGGAGATCGATCGCCCCTTGCCACAGTTTGTATTTTACAATGTGTGGGTAGGTATGACCCGGTTTAACGAGGCCTGTGGTCGTGCCTTTGGCGAGGAAGAAGGCACCGATCTGGTCACCCAGTTAAAGGCACTGACCATCTGGGGCGCGTATTATCTGCTGCGCGAAAACCGGCTGGGTTCGCTGGAGACTGGCAAACTGGCCGACTTTGTCGTGCTTGATCAGGACCTGTTCAGTATCCCGACCAATGATATTTCAAAGACGAAGGTGCTGATGACATTGCTGGGAGGCAAGGTCGTACACCTGATGCCCACGCTGGCCAGCGAGATCGGTCTGGAACCGGCGGGCGCAGTCACCTGGCCATCCAATCCACTGGAAAACCGTTTTGTGTTCAAGGGCCCACCAAAGGCCTGTCCAGCATTCAAACCGGATGGATTCCCTGGCCGGGTCCCGGGCTAGTATCTCCTAAAACCTGGAGCATTTATGAAATACCTGAAGCTTGTGATTCTGGTGACGACGGTCCTGTCCATGCTGACGATGCAGGCCAGTGTCGCCCATCCGGGTGATCTGCCCGCAAACATGCTGGCCTATGTCAAACGTGACGGCCTGATGCATCTGATCCGTGGTCAGCAATATATTCTGCAGGAGATGCTGGTTGGGAAACGCGAGATTGATCAAGCCGAATTTGTCCGTGCCGCAAAATCACTGGCTGCGCTGTTTTCAATGATCCCCAGCACGTTTGAGCCGAACCTGACCGTGGAGATCTCGCGTGCCAGACCGGAGATCTGGCAGAACTGGGACGACTTTGTCGCCAGGGCGGCCGAGTTCCAGAAGCTGGCAGAAGAACTGGCCGCAATGGGTGAGATCCGCGGTGCCGAGGCCACTATCGATCGGGTAAGACAATTTGATTGTGGTATATGTCATGATGTATATCGGAAATAAGAATTTATTTAACATCTAACAGGAGAAGATTATAAAAGCGTCTGTGCCAAGTATGGTTCAAAGATTTTACCCGGGAACAAAGGCGCATTATAAATCAACACCTCGCGACGCTTGCAAATTCTGAATGTTGTTACAATATAATCTAGACTAGTACGATTAAGTTACAAAATGGCCAGGGAAGGCCTTAATATTTCTGCACGCTTTGCCAGATATTTGCCAGATAACTGTGCAGCGGCCTGTCACATTATTAATAAATATCATCCATTCAAAACATAAAGGAGCACATCTAATGGATAGATTTGCAATAGCACTTCTCATGATAACTACTTTGTTGACTGGATGTGCAACCGGCGGCTCAGAGGCAGTTTGGACGACACTTATTGATGGCAGCAAGGGGCTCGAAAATTTTAATCGGGCCGGGGGCGCCAATTGGACTGCAACAAACGGTGTAATAGAGGCAACACTAAGCCCTGATGGTTCGTCCCATCTGGTTTCAAAGAATGCGTATAAAGACTTTATACTTCGGATTGAATTCTGGATCTCTGATGATGGCAATAGTGGTGTACACATGCGTTGTGAGGATCCGAATGATCCTTCGTCCAGCACCTGTTACGAGGTAAACATTTATGACCAGCGTGAAGACCCAAGTTATGGCACCGGTGCGATAGTTAATTTCGCCAAGGTATCTGATCCCATGCCAAAGGCTGGCGGCAAGTGGAATACCTTAGAGATCACCGCACGGGGCGACCACCTTATCGTTATTCTGAATGGGGTAAAGACTGCTGACGTTCAGGATTCATCTCATGCCAGTGGAGTGTTTGGACTGCAATGGGGTAGAGGCACCGTTAAATTCCGCAAGGTGGAAATCAGATCCTTATAATTTTGGATCTTCTGCAATTAATTTTTAGAAATGGCGCGCCTGACAGGACTTGAACCTGTAACCCTCGGGTTCGAAGCCCGATACTCTATCCAATTGAGCTACAGGCGCGTGGATGGTAGTCCGATCATGATAACAGATCATGACCGGACTTTTGGACTAGAAAGAGCCGCTCAGTGACAAACCGACCTCACGGCCGTCGGTGCGGTCCTGCAATTGTCTGCGCAGTACAGGTGACAGGCCGCGTTGTCCGGTGTAGAAGGTGCGGATACGTTCCTTGTTCATGTCCAGTATGTTATTGAACTCAACCCGTACCTTCATACCAAACCATCGAGTGGTCTCGACAAACAGGTTCAGGTCCGGTTCGCGTTTGCGCAGGTCGTACTCGTTAACCTTGAACTGCTTCAGGTCAGCCTCAAACGTGACATCCGAACCCCAAGCGACACGTTCCTCTTCAAAATCCTGCCGAAAATCCAGCACCACCACGTAGGCGTTATCATTATCAAAGATGCTGCGGGTGTTATTGCTGTCTGAAAGGATTGTGGTAGTTAATACCCGATCTTGACCGGTGACCGGGTCAACCACACTGGAATCCTGCCAGCGCGAGTTGATGTTCAATCGCGCGTTATCGAGTCCGGCCCAGCCCAGTTGGAGCGTACCTTCGAGCTGAACACCCCAGCGCTTGCCTTCCCCGATATTACCGGGCGACTCGTCATCCAGCGAGACCGGGATCAGATCCTGTACATCGGTTATCCAGTGGTGAAACAACGTCAATTTGACCACACTCTGGCTACCAAACCGTTGTTCATAACCGACCTCGGATTCCCAGGTTGTTTCCGGCTTCAGGTTCGGGTTGCCCAGGGAGACATCATCATCAAGCAACAGACTGGCGCTGAAGAAGTCATCAAATAATAACTGTGCCACCTCACGTGCAAGGCGAACGCGCAGCTTGCGTTCCTCAGACGGCGTATAGCTCAATTCGGCATGTGGTTTCAGGAAAAACAGTTTACGTTCAACTTCAGGATCACCGGTCTGGCTGAGCTTCGAGGCCTCGGCACCCATGCCGTAATCCAGTTCATACTGTCCCATCGACCAGGTATCCTTTAACAGGAATTCACCACGGTCTTCCGCGATTGCTGTCGTTGCACCGGGAACAATAACCGATACTGGCCCTGTCCCGGTATCCAGTGTCTGCAACTCCTCATTGTCGACCAGGTTATAGCTGCCTTCCAGATTCAGCCTGACGGTGTGGCTGTCCCAGCCCGACCATTCAAATTCAGTCCGCGCAATCATTTCCTTTTCAATCTGGTAGGTGTCCTTGATCGTTTCGGAAGTCTGTATCCCGGCGGCATTGATGCTGAGCTGGGTTGTGGCGGCGTCCTCGGCCTCGCGTGTTGCAAACAGCAGCAGATTACCCAAGAGACTGTCCGTTAGATTGCGTTCCAGGGTTATCCCGGCCTCAAACTGTAATTCGTCACTGATACCTTCTGTCAGCTCATTACGTGTGCCCTGCCCGACCGGGGTGCGGTCAGACACAAACTTCTCGCCACCATCCTGAATACCGATCTGCGAGTTCCAGGTCAGCAAGGTTTCACCTACCCATTTCGAGGCGGTCAGGTCGAAATTGGCCTCGAATTCCTTCTGGTAGCCATGCTCAAAACGCTCCTCGGTCAGGTTACCGTTCCCGTCCAGGATGTCTTCATCGTTACGTTCGCTAAATGCCTTGCGGAATATATCCAGACCTCCGTTAAAGTCTATGCCCCGCCAGCGGTCCGACATAGAGATATTCGTGAACCAGGGCAGTGGCGGCATATCGGCGTTGCGATAGCCCACAACAGACCAGCGTACGGCCGCCGGGGTGTCGGTACGTAACACCACGTTTGCCACCTGTGGCTCACCCATCAGCTCAATGTCCCGAACCGGGCCACGTATCAGTTCGATCCGCTCAACCTGGCTGGCCGGGATACGGTCGAGTATTGAGGGCACGGTCACGCGTTTGCTGCTGGGCCGACGCCCGTCGATCAACACGTTACCGGTATCAGAACCGTAACCGCGTAGCTCACCGCCGAAGTTCAGGCGAAAACCGGGCAATTGTCTCAACATATCGAGTGCGGAATCGGGGCGAAACCGGTCAAAAAATGCGGCGGGATAGCCGAATACGTCCTTCTCCAGAAGGACCGGTTGAGCCGCCGGGTCGGTAGTTTGCTGTTCGGGGGTGGCGGGGGTCTGTGCGCCTGCAGTTGAGGCGGCCCCCAGAGTCAAGGCCAGCCCAAGGATATACAGGTTCAGTTTGGTCAATGACACGTGGCTTGTTCTCCAGCCTGAGGTATTTATTCGATTTTTTAACCAAGACACGGCAGGGACGGATCGTAGCGGGGACCCTGACTTCCCTCCAGTGCACGGATGGCCGACATTAACGATTCAGCTCCCGGATTACAAGTAGCCACCCGGTATTTTCAACAATGATTTCACAATTGGGTCAAGGTAGCGACCAAACAGGTTTTCCGGCCTGTTTATCCTGTATAACTTGAGGGCATCTGGTATTACAATAGTGGCAATAATGCTGTTTCCCAACGAGCTGGAAACAGGGGGCATTTCGAATAACAGGAGGGGGTAGCAGATGATTCGGTTTCCACTGGTTACGATACTGACAGTATCAGTATTATCGGGGTCAGTCGTACAGGCTCAACAGGTACAGGTTTCAGAAGGCACGGCGGAGCAACGCAATCTGGTACACGCCCCGTGGAATCCAGAGGACATGGATAAACGTCGCAAGGAAGTCGGACTGATAGGGCCCGGCCCACAGACGGCCATACCGGAGGCGAGATTCCCCGGTTATCTGAAGTCACCGGAAACGGTTGAATTGATGATGCCGCAGGCGATGGCGGCGGTTTCGCAGAAAGGTGGCAGGACCCCGCTCGGTATTGTGGAGCCGGGCGAGATCGTGCTGATTGTCGTCCCCTACGATGCGGAACCGATGGTACAGGAGGCAATAACGCTCGCCTTCGAGAAGCGTAAGATAGAGGCACGTATCGTGTATGAAAATGACCTCGTCGGCGTGTCGAAAGATGAGATGGCTGCGCTCCGGCAGGCCAAACAGTTATTCAAGGCCGGTGACGGGCAGCAGGAATCGGGTGACATGTTCCAGCAACTCGGCGCCTGGGGTGATTTTAATGTGTATAAGGACTGGATAAAGGAACACGACCCCGTCTATTACAACGCGACTTGGCCTGAGATCAACTATCCCAGTGAAAAGCTGGCTGAACTGGACAAGAACTATAATCTGGCCGTTTCCGAGGCCGTGATCAAATACCTGGACGAACACGAAGAGATCGACCGGGTGTATTTCCGCACCGGTGGCAGGACGTTGGCCCGGTCCTCACTCAAACACCAGGGCAAAAAACTGGTCGGCAACTATACCTATATGAATCAGTATGACCTGATGAGCCAGGTACCGAATGTGCCTGCCGACGTGTGGCGTATGCTCGAAGGCAAGGTAATCGACCCGCTGGGCTTTGTGGATCGCTATGAGGCCACTGATCCGGAAGGTACCGCTTTATGGGGCGATGTCACCCCGGAAGAAGGTAAAAACTGGGCCGAGGGTTCCTACCAGCAGGGACATCTGTATATGCTGCCCAGCCAGTCCAGCGGACGTTATCCATATTCCCGGATCAATTACCCGGCGACGGGCACAAACTGGATCGAACCGACTCAGTTACGTACGAACGGTATAGTCGCCTCGACCAACAGTCATGCCACCAATCATGCCCGCATCGAGATTCACTTCAAGGAAGGTTATATTCAGAAGATCACCGGTGGTGGCCTGTACGGCGACGGTATGCGTCTGTCGATACAGTATCCAAAGATCAACGACATGATCTGGCCGTTCCAGAAGCGCCCGGGATTCTGGTATTTGTATGAGGCCGGTACGGCGACTAATCCAAAATATTTCAAGCACCCGGGAGAGATCCTTGAGGGTGGCAATATGTCCGAGCGCAATGCCGGTGGTGTTATCCACTGGTCGTTTGGTGTCGAGGTGCAGAATGGACCGGAACCGGGTTACAGCACGATGATCTCACCCAAGACATTACAATTCGCCAAGGACAATAACCTGCCGGTTGGTCATGGAATGCATCATCACAACCTGTTGCCAACTTATCAGGTCCGCATTCGTGACGGGGGCAACTGGATAACACTGATCGAACACGGCCAGATCCAGACCTATACGGATCCGGAAGTACGCGCGCTGGCCTCACGTTACGGTGACCCGGACGTGTTATTGCGACGCGACTGGATACCGGAATTGCCGGGCATCACGGTTGCGGGCGATTATGATCGTGATTATGCGTCGGACCCGGGTAGCTACTGGATCAAGTGGGCACACAGTATTCAGGATGGCACGAACAAGTATCTCGGTAAATAAGAACTAAGCAGGCAACGATGGGGCGGCAGTAGTGCCGCCCTGTTTTATTATTGAATATGGCGGGTGTCTCCGGAGGTGGCCGTTTTGGCGCCCCGCGATAGCTGGCCATCAGCATTGGGGGTAATGTTTCTGAGCACCTTAATCTATCTCGCCCACATACTCGGCAAGCGGTCGTTTCTGGTATTCACTCTGGTCACATTTCTGGTTGTCTCGATCCTCGCCTCGGTCAATATCGCCTCGCGTTATGCGCTGAAAAAATATGTCGAGGACCAGCTTGGCAGGATTAACTGGGACATCTCCGGCTACCAGTCCGGTGATGTACACGCAATACCCGAAATGGCGCGGACGATGCGCAGCACAGACGGTATCATCAACCATAACAGTCTGGTGTTCCTGAAAAACTCGCTGACCACTGAAGACATTGCGTACATCGACGGGCAACCGATGCGTATGCCCTGGCTGTCGCTGCTGACCGTATCTGACACGTCTACATTGCCACTGAACATCCGGCCGATGCAGGGCAAGGCGGTACTGGTGCTGGTGGGGACCAAGTCGCAGATGGGCAATGCCTATGCAGAGTTACAAAACCGCAAGCGCTTCGAGCTGAAGATTGAAAACCATCATATGTTTGATGAGCCTTTGGTGGTTAACCCCGCAGCAACGACGGAAGAGCATGTCGATACCCCGCAGGAGATGGTCAGTATTCAGGTGCTGGATATAGAACTGGAACGCACCATCCGCATAGAGCGCAACGACCTGAACCGCTGGTTCATGGAACAGACCAGTTCGCCCTCACTGATCCCCGAGATCGGTGCGATCCTGGTTACACCGTATAACGAGACACTGCTAAATAACTTCGATGCCGTCGCACGCGGTATCTCCACGGCCCACGTTGATGGCGACGTGCATGAGGAGGCCGGCAATTATTTTCCTGACATCATCCATCTGCTGAAGATAGACACGGACAAACTGATCTCTGGCTGGGACATACGTGGTTCGCTGGAAAACCTGACCAACCTGCAGGCATTTCTCGACGAGCGCATCTTCGGGATCGGGCCACGGGTGTTTCTCGACAATTCCACCCGCGTGTTGCTGGAGCGCATGAATGACACTGCACAAAAGGTCGGCCTGATCAGCCTGCTGATCGCGCTGCCATTGATCTGGGTAGGCTGGATCCTCATGGGTAATCTGTCCGGCATGTTATTGCTGAATGAACGCCGTAAATTCGGCCTGATGCGCCTGCGCGGTGTCTCCGGCAAGACGATGGGTCGTGCCTTGCAGATCTCGATCGGTGCCGGTGCGCTGGTCGGTGGCATGCTGGGTGCGGTAGCCGGTACGTTGTTACCGCTGTATCTCTATGATGGCGGGATGTTGCCGTTGAAAACAATCCTCATTGTGCAGCAACCCTATATCCTGCTCACCTTCATCCTGATTGGTGTGATTGTCGCACTGGCAGTCAGCCGCAAGCTGGTCAAATACGCCTCGACCATCTCGCCGCTGGAGGCCTCCGGGCGTGTCGTCCAGTCGGAGGCCGACCAGGCCAACGTGCGCTTTGGCGTGGCGGGTCTGGTGGCGTTGACACTGGGCGGTTACAAGATCATTGCCTGGATGCTGAATTTCTCCGTTGCCTCGGTCAGCGAGTTGGCCTGGTTGAGGACGGCCGATCAGGCACTCGACTTTGCAGGCTTTCCGCTGTTCGTGTATGGACTGGTTACCTTCCTGGTATCGCGCAAACAGCTGATGAATCGCGTGTTGCAACTGATAGTGGGCATGATAGGCGGACCGATGCACCAGCTGACGCTGAAACACATCTCTACCCGTCCGCAACGTATTGCCGGCTTCCTGTTGATCGTGGCGATGATGAGCACGATTGGTTTATATCCGACGGTGATGACGGCGGTGTTCGATAACAAGATTGAGCGTGGTACCCGTATTCAGGTCGGCTCTGACATCCAGCTGACGATCAACGCCTCTGATATCGTCAGTAATGATCTGCTGGCCAGCGGCGGTGTGGGTGTGCAATACCGCGCCATCAAGGAAAAGGTCCCGGCACTGATAGACGCCATGCAGAAGGTCGAGGGCGTGCGCAATGTCAGCTGGACGCTGTTTGAAGGCGTCTCTGATGGTGTATATATACCGGGTTATGGCTTTAATGGCCTGCCGCTGTATTTCCTGCCCGACCCTGACCTGTATATGGAAAAGGTCTATTCGGAAGAGTCGCTGGCCGAGCAAGGGACCTTTTCCGGTCTGATCTCGGGCCTCAAAAACGCCGGTGTCATCCTGTCCCCTGCCGTCGATGCGTTTGTCGACAAGGCCCCGGGTGAAACCACTCAGCTCGGTCGCAAGACAGACGGCGAAAACATGGTCCAGGCGACTGTCGCCGGGACTACCTGGTATCTGCCAGGCAGTCCGCTGGTCTCAGTGACTGACCGTGAGTCATTCGACACCGCGCGGGTTGATTATGTAAACCACCTGTTTTCCAATAACGCCTATATCGCGCTGGATCCGAACCCGGCCGCCATCCAGGACCTGGATGTACTGATCTCCGGTGTCCAGTTCGCCGTCCAACTGCAACCCGGGTTTGATGCGGAAACAGTCAGTGCCGGTTTGATCGAGGCCTTGCCGATGGAACCGTCAAATATCCGTACATATGACCAGGAGATCAATAAGATCGGCAGTGATATGTATATCTTTCTGGCGCGACAGAATGTGCAGATCTATCTGATAGGTGGCCTGTTACTCGCCATTATCGGCATCCTCTCAGTTGCTTATACCAACTACATGGAAGACCGTCGCACGCTCGGCCTGCTGCGCATACGCGGCGCCGGGCCGGGTCATATGTTGCGCTTCTTCGGCTCCGGAATCTTTGCGCCGTCCTATATCGGCTTGCTGATCGGAATCGCGGTATCGTTGATTGTCGGTTATGGCATTACCAATCTGGTCTGGCAGTTGCGTCAGGTGAAAAACATACTGTTGTATCTGGTGACGCATCTGGCCATCTCGGGCATGACGGTTGTGATCATGGTGGTGCTGTTTACTGTGATTACCCTGGTTGGATTGATCTTCAGTCGATGGGCTTTTCGTAAATCGGTGCGTGAAGGGTTGAGTGAGGGTTGAGTTCTTCGTTTTGTGGATACTCCAAGCTGTGGGATCCATATCCCGATATGGTCGTTTCAGACACGCCGTAAATAGGTCCATGTAGGCTCGGGTGCCGCATCCCTGCGGCACACGGTCTTGCACGACCATACTGGGATACGGATTTTACAGGCGTTGAGTCCTGAGATAGAATTTTGAATAGTTTAATTAAGGAACAAGTGCATATGAGTGAAAAGCAAACGATGATCAGCGTCAACAATGTTGTCAAAAAATACATGACGGCGGCGGGGGAAGTGCATGCCTTGAAACAGATCAGCTGGCAGGTTGGGCGTGGTGAGGCGATTGCGTTGATGGGGCCGAGCGGTTGCGGCAAGACCACGCTGCTGAATTTGATAGGCTCAATGGATCGTGTCTCCGATGGCAGTATTGTTGTCGATGGTCAGGACGTGACGCGGATGTCCGAACGCCAGGCCGAACAGTATCGGCTGAAAAAGGTCGGGTTTATCTTCCAGTTCTTTAATCTTGTCCCATCACTGTCTGCCATCGAGAATCTGGAACTACCGATGATCCTGGCTGAGGTGCCGAAACAACAACGTCTGGACAAGGCCCAGAAATTACTCAACATGGTTGGCCTCGGCGAAAAAGGCCATAAACGGCCCGAGGAACTGAGCGGCGGGGAACAGCAGCGCGTCGCGATCTGCCTCGCGCTGGTCAATGACCCTGACGTCATTCTGGCCGATGAACCCACCGGTAATCTGGACGTAGCCAATATGGAGATCATCACCCGTTTGTTGATCTCGCTGGCGAAGGAACAGGGTAAAACCGTGATTGTTGCAACGCACGATCAGAAAATGGCCGATACGTTCCCGAATATCTACCGCATGCGTGATGGAACGTTTGAATCACATATCGTTTCAAACTAGGATCGAATGTATGTATACGATTTTCAGTCCATCTTCTCGTTGTAAACCTGGAGTAGCTATTATGTCGAATTTCCGCCTTACGCTGATTGCCCTTTGTATGAGTACCTTGTCCGGTGTGCACCTGACAGCACAGGCCGATAGCCACCTCTCTCCCGAACAACAGAAGATGAACGCGCAACAACGTAATCTGGTAAATGCCCCGTGGGACCCGGCCAGATTATCGGAGTTGCGCAAACAGGTGGGTCTGATAGGACCGGGCACCACAACACCGTATCCCGAGGCAAGGTTCCCCGGCTATCTTAAAACACCGGAATCGGTGGAAGAGCTTATGCCGCAGGCGCAGTATGCCGTCCAGCAAAAGGGTGGCCGTTCGCCGCTGGGTCTGGCGGATCCGGGCGATATCGTATTGATACCTTTACCACATACGGCCGATCCGCTTGTACAGGAGGCCATGAAGAAGGCCTTTGAGGCAAGGCGAGTCGAAGTCAGGTTGATATATGAATACGAACTTGCCGGTATTTCCAAGGCCGACCTGGATACCATCACCCGAATTGAAAATGTATTCAAGGCAGGCGATGGTCAACAGGAACTGAATTATCTACGGGTCACCGGTGCATTTGACAACTGGGATGAAGCCGTCAGCTGGACACGTGAGAAGGACCCGGTGCTCGCAGATGCCTCCTGGCCCGCACTCAAGTATCCGGATGAAAAAATTGAGGAGCTGGCCAAAAATTACCAGAAACGTATTGACGCTGCTGTCATTAAGTATCTTGATGAGCATCCGGAAGTGAACAAGGTCTTCTGGCGTACAGGTGGCAGACCTTTTGCCATGCACGCCCTGAAACACCACGCTACCAAACTGATAGGTAACTATACCTATCTGAACAACTTCGACATCATGAGCAAGGTGCCGGCGTATCCGTCTGATGTGTGGCGCATGATCGAAGGCAAGATGATCGAACCGATGGCGTATACCGATCGGGCGGAAATCACGGATCCGGAAGGCAGTGCCTTTTATTTCGATATCAGCCCAGAGCAGGCAAGAATATGGAGTCAGGGCTCCTATTTGCAGGGCCATATCTTCATGATCCCGTCACAGTCATCCGGTATCTATCCCTTTTCTTTTATCGAGTATCCTGCACAGGGAAACCAGTGGTTACCGACAGTACAAATGACCACAGCCAATGGTGTGCTCGCATCGACCAACAGCCATGCCTCCAATCATCCACGCATGGAAATCCATATCAAGAATGGTTATGTGCAGGACATCAAGGGGGGTGGACTTTATGGAGATGGCTTCCGCTTATGGCTTTCATATCCAAAGATCAACGAACTGACCTGGCCGGACCAGAAAAACCCGGGTTTCTGGTGGCTGTTCGAAGCGGGCACCGGGACCAATCCAAAATATTTCAAGCATCCCGGTGAAATGCTCGTTGGTGACAACTTATCAGAACGAAATGCGGGAGGCGTTATACACTGGTCGTTCGGTGCTGAAGTCAAAAATGGGCCGGAAGCTGACAAGGAGAAATCCGCGCGTTCACCTACGGCGATAGAGTTCGGGAAAGCGAACCAGGTCCCCATTGGTCATGCCATGCATAATCATACCCTGATGCCAACATATCAGATCCGCCTGCGTGACAGCGGGAAATGGCAGACAGTTATTGAACATGGCCAGATTATGGCGAGTAATGACCCTGAAGTACGCGCAATCGCATCACGTTATGGCAATCCGGACGAGATACTGCGGCGTGACTGGATACCGGAAATCCCGGGTATAACAGCACC
>CAMBTO010000010.1 GCA_945870865.1 Klebsiella pneumoniae | reverse complement strand
GTCGATGCTGGGTTCGTTGACGTCGATCTTCTGGAAGCGTCTGGACAGGGCACGATCCTTTTCAAATATGCCGCGGTATTCCTGGTAGGTCGTCGAGCCGATACATTTCAGATCACCGGAGGCCAGTACCGGTTTAATGATATTCGATGCATCCATCACCCCGCCGGATACGGCACCGGCACCTATGATCATGTGGATCTCATCGATAAACAACACCGATCCGGGTTCGCGTTTTAACTGGTTGATTACACCTTTAAGGCGTTTTTCGAAATCACCGCGGTATTTTGTGCCGGCCAGCAGTGCGCCAAGATCCAGTGCATAAATCGTGGCGTTCTCCAGGATCTCCGGTACTTCCTTGTCAACGATCTTCTTCGCCAATCCCTCGGCAATCGCAGTCTTGCCTACACCGGCTTCACCGACATAGAGCGGATTGCTCTTGCGGCGGCGGCAGAGGATCTGGATTGTCCGTTCGACTTCTTCCTCGCGGCCTATCAACGGATCGATCTTGCCGAGACGGGCCTGTTCGTTCAGATTGACTGCATAGGCCTGTAACGGATTATTTGTACCTTCATCACCTTTGCCTTCTTCGTCGCCCTGTCCGGACTCCGGTTTCCCTTGTTCATTATCAGGAATGCGGGCAATGCCATGAGCAATATAATTGACCACATCCAGCCGGGCGATGTTCTGGCGGCTGAGAAAATAGGCGGCATGGGATTCACGCTCACCGAATATCGCCACCAGCACATTGGCACCGCTTACTTCCTTTCTGCCGGATGACTGGACATGGAATACAGCGCGTTGCAGTACTCTCTGGAAACCGAGAGTCGGCTGGGTCTCGCGTTCGTCATCCTCGTCGAGCAAGGGCGAGTTTTCCTGGATGAATTTTGCCAGTTCATCATGTAACGCGTTCAGATTTGCACCGCAGGCCTGGAATACCTTGACTGCAGAAGGATTCTCAAGCAGGGCCAGTAACAGGTGTTCTACGGTGATGAATTCATGACGCTGGCCACGTGCATGCCTGAAGGCGTCATTCAATGTGTGTTCCAGTTCTTTGTCTAGCATAGTTCAGGTCTTTTCCAGAGTACAGAGGAGTGGATGCTGGTTTTCACGGGCATAGCTGTTTACCTGTTCAACCTTGGTTTCAGCTATCTCGTGGGTATAGATACCACATACACCCTTGCCACGGGTGTGGACCTCGAGCATGATCCGGGTCGATGTCTCCCGGTTGAGGCCAAAAAAGCTCTCCAGTATATGCACGACAAACTCCATCGGCGTATAGTCGTCGTTAATGAGGACTACCTTGTATAAAGGTGGACGTTGCAGCTGCGGTTTACTCTCCTGCAGTGCAAGGCCTTCCTCGTGTTGATTTTCGGTTTTTTTAGCCATTTTGTATGTGGTTCAGTCTATCCTTTTTTCATTAGAATATACATAATCAGAAAGATTTCATAAATGTAAAAAATACGGATGAACTGTATCAGTGTGACGACCGCAGCCGGGAGTAGCTGAAGGTAATGATACAGAAAAATAGACCATGAAATTTTGTGACCAGTTTTATATACGCTTGCAGTGTCTGCCAGAGCGGACTACGCAGCAATTCCCGCTGGATATTTTTCCTGAAAAATATCGGACAGCCGCCGTGTTACTGGCGTTTTGGCCCGAGCTGGACGGTTCGGTCAGTATGGTCCTGACCCGACGTTCCGACAATCTTCGACATCATCAGGGTCAGGTGTCGTTTCCCGGAGGTAGCATGCATGCCGGGGACGATTCGGTCGTCTGTACGGCGTTGAGGGAGGCCGAGGAAGAACTGGCAATCCCCCCGCAACAGGTACAGATTATGGGCCGGCTGGATGATGCCTGGAGCCGTTTTGGGTTCCATGTGGTCCCTGTCGTCGGCTGGCTGGAACGGAGGCCTCTGCTGAGACCGGATCCCGACGAGGTAGCCGAAGTGATAATAGCCGATGTAGCAACACTGATGCACCCGGACGCATCCTGTATGCATCAGCTAGCGGACCGCCAGTCACAAGCGTTTCGCTGGGATGGGGGGTACGTCTGGGGCTTGACGGCGGAGATCCTGCTCGAACTATTTATGTGGATACGCGGTGAGGCCTCGAATCGTCGTGACTTTCGTCTGGCATGGATGCTAAAGCAGCGGGAAACGCAATAACTACCAAAAAATCCGGAGTGACGCTGACGGTTTATCTTGCCAGCAGCCCGGTAATTATCTGTTCGTACATCCGGGATAACAGATCCAGATCGCTGACCTTCACACATTCATTCAGTTTATGGATGGTGTCGTTGACCGGACCCAGCTCCACCACCTCCGCACCGGTTGGCGCGATGAATCGACCGTCCGAGGTGCCACCCGAAGTCGAAATCTGGGGTGACAGGCCGGTCGTTTCCTGGATGACTCGTTGCGTCACGCTGAGCAGGTCACCGGAATCAGTCAGGAACGGCTTACTTGAGGGTAACCATTCCAGATCGAATCGTAGTTTCTGGGCCATCAGTAAGGATTCCACCTTGCCTTTCAGTTGTAATTCAGTCACTTCGGTCGAGTAGCGGAAGTTAAATTGCACCTTGATTGTACCGGGGATGACATTGTCTGCACCGGTCCCGGCGTTGATATTCGAGATCTGGAAGCTGGTCGGGGTATAAAAACGGTTACCGTGGTCCCAGACCGTGCTACATAATTCGTTTAAAACGGGCATGAGCCTGTGGATCGGGTTTTCAGAGCGCTCCGGATAGGCTACGTGGCCCTGGACGCCATGGACAGTCAGATGTCCGGTTAACGAGCCGCGTCGTCCGTTTTTGACGGTATCTCCAATCTGGTGCTGGCTGGACGGTTCGCCGACAATACACCATTTGATGCGGATACCCTGTTCGTTCAGATAATTTACGACCTTGATCGTGCCGTTGGTCGCACGGCCTTCCTCGTCCGAGGTCAATAACATGGCCAGCGTCCCCTCATGTTGCGGGTGGGCAGCGATAAAGCGCTCCATTGCGGTCACCATCGCTGCGATACTGCCTTTCATATCGGCGGCACCTCGGCCATACAGATAGCCGTCACGGATTTCCGGGACAAACGGGTCGCTTTGCCATTTGTCCAGCGGGCCGGGCGGTACTACATCGGTATGTCCGAGCAGACACAGGACCGGCCCGGTGTTGCCGTGAGTGATCCACAGATTGTCGGTGTCTTCAAAGCGCAGATTAACAGCGGTAAATCCGTATTTTTCCAGTCGACCGGTAATCAGCGGCATACAACCGCCATCATCCGGTGTGACAGAGTTGAGTTTAATCAGCCTGGTGGCCAGTTCCAGCGTCATGGTTTTTCCAGAAAAAGTTCGGGGGAATCGATGCGCAAAATCTACAGGGAAACATTCAAATGTCAACTTGCCTGATTAATTGCGTCTCGAAGACTTTTGTCCCGTTGTTCCGTCAGCACCGAGCCTGTCATAAATCCTGACGATATTGATAGGTTCGCCAAACGAGGAGGGTTTCAGCTCCAGCGTTACCCTGAGCTGTCCACTCACCGTCAATATCTCGAAGGTTTCGTTAATCCAGCCACCGTCCCGGGGTCGTGATTCAACCAGCAGTTTGTCTCCGTCCCAGGAGGCAAAGGAAAAGTCCTGCTTGTCGAAGGTGGCCGTGCCACTGGCGCTGACGACCCGCTTGCGATTGTCCGAATAGAATACGCGCTCGAAACCGTCAGCATAGATCAGTCGAAATGCTGGTTCATTCTGCTCGAACATCAGGGTTTCGTCATAGCTGATATGGTCGTAAAGTGCCTGCTCCGGCGGACCACCCTTGTAACGGCCCTTGCCACGTTTGCCACCGCTGTCGGGCCGACCGCCTGCTGCGCGGATCGATTCTTCAACCCGTTTGTCGGTATCGTCACTCAACTTCAGATTAATTTGCCAGTTGCCGCTATAATCTGGGCGGATCGGGGGGGCCTGGGCCATGCTGGTATGGGAGATATACATCAGTACGAGCAGGAGGATTGTCCGGAAGCGCAAGGCAGTTGCAGGTTTCATCGGGTTAATGCGGTTCCGCTGTTGATGGCTATTGCCCCATCTTAATTAGCAATAATCCGAAACACAATGAATAGATTCGGGGATGTGAAAACGGGCTGACGCCCTGCCGTGGGGCAATATTCGGAATGTGAATTTCAGACTGTTCCAGACCAGTGCATAATGGTCACACACTGACCGGATTTTGTGGGAAGGGACACCAAAAAACTACTTGTTATGTCCTGTAGGATCAGCGTAATATTTTTGCCGTTGCCGGGCCTGCACGCGGGCGGGTAAAGTGATAAAAACAAGAAAGTTTCTTACCGTTTCCTGGAGCCATAAAAAGTATGTTGGTAGTTCCTACCTATCTTGCCCAATCCGGCGTCCATGGTATTGGTGTTTATGCTGGCGTAGCAGTAAAGGCAGGAGACAGGGTGTGGGAATTCAATCCGGCAGTGGACTTTGTGTATGGCTCCCGCTGGCTGACGCGTTTGTGCAAGGAATCACCCGATGTGGTCGAATACTTCTGTCTGTATTCGTACAAACGCAAGAACCAGTATTATTACGTCACCGATAATGCACGGTTTATCAATCACTCGACCCAACTGGCCAACATCGGTTTTAATGAAGAAGGGCAGGAGATTGCCCTGCGTGATATCGGGGCAGGCGAGGAACTACTGGAAGACTACTTCCTCTCCTACGATGCAGACGATTGTTTTGTTCTGGAAATGAATAATGTGGACTGGAGACAATATTTTTCCCTGACAGCCACGAAACGCAAACGGATACTGGACAATATTTCGTACGCCTCGCTGTTTTCACAAACTGCAGTCTAGAAGCGATACAAAATATGATGCACCCCGACACGGAACTCAGGTTCGTCAGCCCGGAAATCGGGTTTGGGGTGTTTGCAACCCGGCATATTCCTGCAGGTACAATAACCTATGCGCAGGACAGTCTGGATATCGAAATTGACGCAAATCGTTACGCAGCATTGGATCCGTTGCAGAAGCAGACTGTCGATCGGTATGCCTTTATTGATCCGGAAGGAAACAGGGTGTTATGCTGGGACCATGGGAAGTATGTCAACCATTGTTGCCATGCGAATACGATCAGTACGGGCTACGGTTTTGAGATAGCCATCAGGGATATCATGCCCGGCGAACAGGTGACTGACGATTATGGCCTGTTTAATCTGCCCTATGATATGGAAGTAACATGTACGAAAACGGACTGCCGCAAGACAATATCCGGCAAGGACATTGCCAGATATTACTCCGGATGGGATGCAAGGATAATTGAATCACTCAAGTATACTGACAAGGTTCCCCAGGCATTGCTTTCCTATCTAGACCAGGATGTCAGGGAAAGTGTTTTTTCATATATTGCTGGAGAGGCAGAATATCTTTCTGTGTTACAGACGCAATATCAAAAATGAGGCGTATTTATGAGTGAGATAGCAAAGGTAATACTGGAAGGTAAAGAGTATGAGTTCCCGGTTATCACGGGTAGCGAAAACGAGAAGGCGATAGATATATCAAACCTGCGGGCGAAAACAGGATATATCACGCTGGACCCGGGTTATGTAAATACGGGTGCTACCACCAGCTCTATCACTTATCTGGATGGTGAGCAGGGCATATTGCGTTACCGCGGCATCCCGATTGAACAGCTGGCGGAAAAATCCACCTTTGTTGAGACCAGCTACCTGCTGATATATGGCAACCTGCCAAACAAGCAGCAACTGGAGACCTTCTCCAAATCATTGACCATGCACAGCATGATCCATGAGGACATGAAACATTTCTTCGACGGTTACCCGGCCGCTGCACATCCGATGGCGATCCTCTCATCGATGGTGTGTTCACTCTCGGCGTATTATCCCGAGTCGAAGAATGTGTTTGATAATTTTGATATGCAGGTACCTCGCCTGTTATCTAAGCTACGTACGATAGCCGCATTCAGTTACAAGAAGAGTATCGGCTATCCCGTTATTTATCCGCAAAATCATTTGAGCTACTGCGCCAACTTTCTGCAGATGATGTTTGGTGTGCCTGCGGAACCCTACGAGATGGATGATGACATGGTGCGTGCATTGAATATCCTGCTCATCCTGCATGCTGATCATGAACAGAATTGTTCGACCTCTACAGTACGACTGGTCGGTTCGAGTCAGGCGAACATGTATGCATCGGTCAGCGCCGGTATACTCGCACTGTGGGGACCGTTGCATGGTGGCGCGAATCAGGCCGTTATCGAAATGCTTGAGGAAATCCATAACAGCGGTACCACCTGTGCTGACTTCATCAGCAAGGTAAAGGACAAGAATTCGAAGTCACGTTTAATGGGCTTTGGTCATCGGGTATACAAGACTTATGACCCGCGTGCCAAGATACTAAAACAGATGTCCGACGTCATACTCTCAAAACGCGGCATGTCTGATCCTTTGCTGGAACTGGCAAAACAGATGGAAGAAACTGCACTGTCTGACCCGTATTTCATTGAACGTAATCTGTACCCGAACGTCGATTTCTACAGCGGTATCCTTTACAAGGCGATGGGTATACCGGTCAATATGTTTACCGTCATGTTCGCTATCGGTCGTCTACCGGGCTGGATTGCGCATCTGAAAGAAATAATGGAAGACCCGCACAGCAAGATTGGGCGTCCGCGCCAGATCTATACCGGTCCGGTCTCCAGGGACTACGTAGCAATCGAAAAGCGGAAGTAATCTGCCGTGATGAACATGCCTGGAGATGCTGGCCGGGCAGTTTATCTGGAACACTGTTGCCCACCGGGCCGATGCCCGGTGGGTCTTTCTCTGAAAATGCAGGCTTGTCAGTGAGAATGCCTGCCCCACATCGACGAACTTACCCACTGCTGTTTTTGCTGTTGTTATGTGCACTGGTGTCGTTGCGTGCCTCCGGTCAGAATGGATACCAGCACGTCGCTGATCGCGAGACACCGGAAGCGGAATTCCACATGGCCAGACTGATCTATGCCGATAACCCACAGGCGAACCGTTACGGTATGTGGTCGATAGACTACCCCGCCGCCGAATACCATATTACCCAGGGAATCCGTCGCCTGACCCGTATCAATGCTGCCGATGACAGCATACATCTGGCCCTGAATGATGATCGGATATTTGATCATCCCTGGTTATTCGTACAACAGGTCGGTACCTGGTATCTGTCGGATGCCGAGGCAAAGCGCTTGCGAGAATATCTGGAACGGGGCGGTTTTCTGGTGGTAGATGATTTTCATGGCAGTAACGACTGGCTCATTTTTACAGAGAGTATTCGCCGCGTGTTTCCAGACCGGCCTATCATCAACATGCAGGAGGATGATCCTATCTTGCATGTATTCTATGATCTGAATCAGCGTACCCAGATCCCGGGACGTCGTCATCTGGTGCGTACCCTGTCCGGTGAGATCGGTGCACAGATGCAGGGCCCGGCCAGCTGGAAGGGTATCTATGCCGACGACGGGCGACTGCTGGTTGCGATAAATTACAATATGGACATGGGCGATGCCTGGGAACATGCCGATGATCCGGTCTATCCGGAGCCAATGACCGCACTCGCCTACAAGTTTGGTATCAATTATATTGTCTACGCGATGACCCATTAATTCCGGGTCACATCGGGGCAATACACCAGCCGGTAGCAGACAGGGTCTGCTACCGGCGCTTACAAGCTTACTGATCCTTGTTGGTGGTGGCGTCCAGACCGGTCTTGTTGGTGCTGGCTTCCCATTCATTGATTTGCTTGATCAGCTGTTCCGGTTGTATGCCTTCCGGTTGAAGTTTCAGTTCCGCAGCCAACGATGGGTCCAGATATGCAGTCTTTCCACCCACTACCGTCATCAATGGCCGGACCGTCTTGATCATATTGTCCGGTAACGCTTTTGCATCAAAGTAGTCCTTGTTCAGTACCTGCAGGTCGGCGAACTTACCCTGTTCAAGCGTACCCAGTTCCTTTTCCTTGAACAGATAATACGGTGCCCAGGTCGTTGCGGTCTTCAGCGCGAGTACACGATTAATCTTCTGTTCCGGACCCAGCACACCGGTATCGGTCTCGCGCGTGACCATCTGCCCAAGATAGTAGAAATGTCCTACACCGGCGACTTCATGGGTGTCTGATTCATACACAACCATTACTCCGCCTTCGAGCATAGAACGCATCGGCACAACCCAGTCGAGATATTTTTCACCGTAGTCCTTCGCTACTTCCGGACCGTCACCGCCGATATACTTCGGTGCACAGCTCATAATCATGCCCAGCTGTTTCAGACGTGCTACCTGTTCCGGACGCGGGTTCAGGCGACAGTGGTCAGAGGCGTGGCGTTTCGCACGGATCTGTTCCGCGCTCATGCCGGCCTCTTTCGATCCCAGCTCAATCATGTCCATCGTAATATCAAGTGTACGGTCGCCAGCGATGTGGGTATTGGAGAAACGCAGACCCGCCGCCGCGTACTGGCGGGTATAGTCATTGCGTCCACGCAGCAACTCGCGTTCCTTGATCTCCGGTCGTGCCTCGATGGTGGTTGCAAGCAATGGATAGGCACCGTCATTGGAGGTAGTGCTCCACGCATTGAACCAGAGGTGGTCTGTGCCGTAACCACGAAAATCATGTAACAGGTAAGGATGTAAGGGCATGGTCCGGTAGAAACTCGGTCCAAACGCATAGGCGACCCGGGTGGCCAGCCGCTGCTCTGCATCCAGCGCCAGCACGGCTGCCAGCTGTTTGTACGATTCGACCGAACTCGACCAGGCCGTGGTGCCGTAAGCAGCCCATTCTTTGATCTCCTGTCCGATCATGGCAATCTGTGTCTTCATGTCATACAGCTCTTCGGCAAACAGCAGGCGATCTACCGTGGCCGACAATACAATGCCGTATTCCGGTTCCATCTCCGGATAATCACCGCCGAAATAGGCACCGTAGGCCTGCATTGCCGGTGTATTCATTACACCGCGATTACCTTCAATCAGTATTTTCTGTACCGTGTTGACCTCGTCCAGCATCTGTAGCGTCAGCACACGGTGATTACGGATGGCGACATCACTCTGTATACCTTCAACCCGGCGCGGCCAGCTGATAATGATCCATTCGCCCGGTTTCTTTTTTGATTTTTCTGCGGCAGCGAGGTCGAGCGTCTTTTTGACGATGTCCTTCCAGGTATCGTCTTTTTCTGCCTTGATCTGGTAGAGATTGTCCAGTTTTGGTCCCCAGTGGTCTTGGGCATAGTCCCACAGGTGGGCATGGGTATCGATGATGCCGGGTATGACGGTCCGAGCTTTGACATCGACCACACGTGTGTCAGGCCCGGCCAGTTTGCGTATGTCGGCGGTGGTGCCGAGATCAAGTATCCGTCCGTTACGTACGGCCAGCGCCTCATAGGTCTTGCCGATACTTTCATTCAGACCGGTGTCTTCCATACTGACTACCTTGCCATTGATGATCAAAAGCTCCGGGTAGCTCAGCAGGCGTGGGTCTGCCTGCTGGGCTGGTGCATTCGCCATCAGCAGTAGTGTCGCAATGGTTATGACAGATTCTGAAATTAGTTTACGCATAGTTACTCTCCTCTTCTTACGGATAATAATGCCTGATCCTGTTGTGATCTCACGGCTGTGTGCCATCTTGCTTTTTCGATTTGCGTGTAATAATCAGCCAGGTGAAAACGGCGGCTATCAATAACCCCGGCAGCAGTAGGACCGCCATGCCAGGAGAGGCCTGTTCCGGACCGATTGTTGATGAGACAACAGTAGCAGACAGGTTTGTGTTTGTATTAGTCGCAGTCCCGGTAACACTGGTTGTTGTGGTGGTGTCTGTGCTGGTCGGAGTCGTTACAGGTGTGTCCGGTGTGGAGGTCGGATCCTGTTTTATATAGGTTCCGGTTGCCGGGTCGTATACGTATCCATAGGTATCCGTGTACGGTATATCGATATCTTCATCTGCTGCGTAAAGGGCGGGTGTTGACTGAATGGCCGACATTAACAGCAGGCCGCCTGTCGCCAGCAGCCCGATGAGTTTACGCCTGAACTGAAACATGGGTACCCCCCAACACAACATAAATACAGCAGTACTTCCGGGTCACACTGGCAAAAGGCGGAGTCTGTTGCTACAGGGTTTGACCGGGTTGTTATAAAACTCCAGTTCAGGAAAAAATGCAATAGCCCGGATAATTAAGGAAGCATTGTGCAGGGCAAGCACACCTGTATACCGGGTAGTGGCTCAATTTGAAAAATCCAGTCTTTAAAGATCCCTCGAAAAACTTGTTCCAGACGTTTTCTACTGCTTACATCCATACTGGCGTCGGCTACGCCCGGGAAGACAAATTGGGACAATACCTTTTACCGTTATAAATTGCGCATATATTTGCCAGTCTCTATAATTGACCCGCATGATGCACTGTCAGCCGGGGGGAGCAGTATGTACAGGCCAGGACCATTCAGATATATCTTTTCCATACTGCTACTGACAGTTATTGCCCGACTGGCGATCGCCCAGGGTAACGCCTTCGATGCAGAGAGCGGCAAGATACTATGGGAGTCGATCCTTGGCGGGATGATCCAGACCAGTACAATCACCTATGCTGTTAATGGGAAACAATATATTGCGGTCATGAGTGGTGATGGTAATTCCGGCACCCGTAACTCGATAGAATTGTCGAAGATCGAGCAGCCACCTGTCGGACATAATGAAATCTATGTATTTGCCCTGCCCGAATAGTTCCATACTACAAAAGTACATCCCGATCCGGGTCGCATTATTGTGTCTGCTATTAGCACAAGGCGCGGTAAAGGCGAGTGATCAAAGTGCAGATGGTCTGCCTTATGATCATGCCAGTAATCCGGTGTCAGTTGCGGATGCGGCTATGGGGGAAAAGATCTATATGGACAAGGGGTGTCTTGAATGTCACGGTCCCCGGGGGATCAGCCCGGATCCGGACATGTTTCCGAGGATTGCCGGTCTCGAACAGCAATACATCGTTGATCAGTTGACTGCGTTTCAGTCCGGTAGCCGCCAGAATGTTATCATGAGTCCAGTCGTACAGTTATTGTCGGCGGAAGATATCGCTGCGCTGGCCGCCTACATTTCCGGCAGGCAATGAGTCGAACTGGTACATCCACTACGAAATAATTAATTATCTGATTACCAACATAAACAGGGGGCAATAAAATGAAATCACAAATACTGATTGCAATAATGGCGCTTGGACTGGCCGTCTCATCCACCGTAAATGCGCAGGCACCGGCCGGGGTCCGCTTCACCTCACCTGCAGACGACGATCCTTACCGCAGTGCAGCGGTAGAGCCGTTCAAGGTTATCGACAACATCTACTTCGTAGGTACGACACAACATAACGTGTCCTGGCTGATCACGACACCAGAAGGGAATATCATCATCGACACACTGTTCGAGAAGGACGTGCCTGCGATCCTCGACAATATCAAAAAGCTTGGTTTTAAACAGGAAGACATCAAATACATCCTGACCCTGCATGCACATGGCGATCACGCGGCAGGCCATGCCTCAATGCAGGAAGCGACCGGCGCCCAGATACTTGTTCATGAAAAGGACGCGGAAATAATCGAGACCGGCGGCAAATCCGATACGCATTCGAAACCCTGGACTCCGGCGAAGGTCGACCGGCGTATCAAGGATGGCGAGAAAATCACGATTGGAGGCACGACGCTGACCGCGCATCTGACACCCGGACATACGAAGGGATGTACGAGCTGGACTACCGTTGCCGAGGAAGAGGGGAAGCAATACAACGTCATCTTCATGTGTGGCGTTCGCATCGATGGGGACAGTCTGCTTGACGACCCGGAGTATCCGGATATCACCACCGACTTGTCCGGATCATTCAAGACCCTGGAAAACCTGCCGGTTGATGTGTATCTGGGCGGTCATGGCTACTGGTTCGGGTTTGGCGAGAAAATCACGCGGATGAAGGCAGGCGAGGGTTACAAGGCGTGGATCGATCCGGATGGCTATCGGGTCTCAATAAACGGTTGGCACCATTTATTCGTGGATCGGCTCATCAAGGAAGCGCTGGCGAAATAGTCGGCTGAAAATCTTGTGTCATTTAGTTGTAGAGGCGATGGCAAAAAATCAAGGCAGCAATTTTAAGGGTTAATCGGTTAACGGGGGGGCAATGAAAAGGAAATCTTCTACAACAGCAGTCGCATTGGGCGCAGGACTCATATACGCAGCAGCGGGTCTGGCCCAGCAAGTGGACCCCCGTCTGTTGCAGTATGCGGACTCGATATTTATCAATGCGAATGTGGTCAGCATGGATGATACCGGTGTCAATGAGAATGTGGGCAAGACGTTTCAAGGTATTGCCGAGCGCGATGGCCATATCATGGCGCTCGGTACAACTGAGGAAGTCCGCAGACTTGCCGGACCACAAACGAAGGTGTTTGATGTCAAGGGCCGCACCATCATTCCCGGCATCATTGATACCCATTCACACCCGCATGAATATGCGCTGGAACACTGGGGCCCTCCGCTTGAAGGTGCCTACTCTGTTGAGGCTGATGCCGATGATGACTGGCCGGACATAGTCCAGAAGACCGTTGATCTGGTCGCCGGCCTGAAGGCAAAGCACAAGAAGGGTGAATGGGTATTCATCAACTGGCCGCGTCGTATTAATGTCAGCGATGATCGTACCGACAAGACCAGTGACGTTGCCCTGAAGGTGCATCGTGTTCTGACTCGCCAGATCCTGGACAAGGCGAATACCGATCAGAACATTGTGATTCTTGGAAATCGCGGTGTCGTCAACACGCCGGCGATGGAGGTGTACCACAGTTATTTCGGCAATGAGGAATACCCCGATATGGACGACAAGGACGGGATATACCTGTCTGGCTCGGTTGTGCGTGTATTACAGGGTGAACTGACACCGATCCCGCTGTTCATGGATGTGATGCAACAGGAATTCCTTGAGTGGACGGCCTACGGCATCACTACCTTCTCCAGCCGTATCGGCATGTATAACCAGACCGCCGCGATCCTGCAAATGGATCGTCAGAACAGGATGCCGATACGTTATGCCTACGCACTCGATAGCTACTGGTTCCGTACGATGCCCGATATGCCGGTCTTCCGTACGGACCTGACCGGCACCGGTTCGGACTGGTTGTGGACCAACAGCATCAGTATCTCTTCGGGTGACGGTGCCTATCCGTTGCTGGCCACCTCGATAGAGGCACGGCCGGAGATCAAGGAGCGTGAGGTATTACGTGATCGGCTGAAATTCATCAAGGAAATCGCAGTGCGCAATCTGCGCTGGGGCAACACCCATATTGCAGGTGATCGAACATTGGAAGTCGCGCTCGACATGATCGAGCAGGGATCGGCCGAGGTCGGCATGACGGCTGAGCAGATACAGTCGAAACGCCATACCTCCGATCATTGCCGGGTTAATCCACGACCGGAACAATTGCCGCGCCTGAAGAAACTCGGTGTGATCATGAGTTGTGCACCGAAATACATAACCGGTGATGGCCCCGACGTAGCCCGTGATTACGGTGATGCCTACCTGAACTGGGTGGTCCCGATGAAGTCGATTATTGAGGGCGGTGTGCGTGCTGTGTTCGAGATTGACAGTCATGCGGTTGCCGGTGAAGGCGCTTTTTTCCATATCGGCCAGTATGTGAACCGTATGGGCGGGGATGGCAAGGTTTTGGCACCGTCACAACGCATCAACCGTATCTGGGCGCTGAAGACGGCAACCTCCTGGGCCGCTTATTCATTATTCCGCGAGGACAGGCTGGGTACACTGGAAGAAGGCAAGTTTGCTGATTTTATCGTACTGAACAAGAACTACTTTGACGCGAAGGCCGTGCCAGATCCGATGATAAAGACGGTGCGCCCCTTGCTGACGATGATCGGCGGCCATCTGCGTTATATCGACACGGAGTTTGCGGCTGAGCAAAATACCAAACCGGCCGGTATACAACCGGAGCAGGTCATCAAACAGATCCGCGAGTGGGAAGCGGGCGGTACAGGCGACAAGGTGGATGCAGGCCGGGAACTGTAAACCACACCTGGATAAACAATAAAATCATACACGGCGCACCCTACAGTGCGCCGTGTATGTTTCCGGGGTTGACCCGGACTATCAACAGATATCACACAACAGGACAGGCACGCATGCAGATACAGGATATACAGGAAATACGTGAACGGATTGGTTTGATTGAAACCCAGATCCGTAAACGCATTGTGGGTATGGACGAGGTTGTCAAACTGTTACTGGTGGGTCTGTTTGCCGCGCCGGGCAGGAACTGTCATGTGCTGCTTGAAGGTGTGCCGGGACTGGCAAAGACACTGTTACTGAAAAGCCTGGCAGAAACGGTCGAGGCGGATTTTCGGCGTATATCGTTTGCAGCAGATCTGTTACCCAAAGACGTGGTCGGTATCGAGAACTTTGACAGTGTCAGTGGCGAGGTCAAACTGCTGGTCAAGGGACCGTTGTTTACCAACTTCCTGCTGGCAGACGAATTGAACCGGGCACGCACGACCTCGAAGGGCATGATCCTTGAGCCGATGGAGGAGGGACGTGTCACCACCGAACTCGGTGGTACCTACAAGCTGGCCGATATGTTCATGGTGGCGGCCACCCAGAATCCGATTGAGGAAGAGGGGACCTTTGTTCTTGGACGTGCCGAGCAGGATCGCTTTGTGATGAAGGTGCTGGTCAATTATCCAAACGCAGACCATGAACGCGAGATCATCCGTCGCAATATCGAGAATGTCGAGATGCCTGTCATTACACCGGTGATGGACACGCATGGACTGCTGGCGATACGTACCGCGATCTTCAACAAGGTGAAGGTCGGCGACGAGATCATCGCGAAGGTACAACAACTGGTCAACCTGACCCGTCCGGATCACAGTGATGTCAGTGAAGTGAAGGAATATATTGATGGCCAGGACGGCGGGGGTGCCTCGCCGCGTGCCGGAATCCACATTCTGCGTACCGCGCGTTCACATGCTGCAATCAGTGGCAGGGACTATGTATCACCGGAAGACATCGCAACCGTGCTGTTACCGGTGTTGCGGCATCGGCTGATATTCCGTCCGGACCTGGCGATGAGCAGTGTAAAACAACGTGAACAGTTGCTGAACCGCATCGTCGAGCGGATCTTCCAGCGGGTCTGGAGTCAATGAGGGAGGAGATCCTCCGTCGTCTGACCCGCAGGCCCATACCGATCACCCCGAAACGTCCTGCGACCAGCCAGCTCAGTGGCGAGTGGCCAAGTCCGTATACCGGCAAGGGCCTGGACTTTCGCAGTCACCGCCCCTACCAGCTCGGTGATGACCTGCGTACCGTGCACATGGGGACCAGTGTGCGCACCGGACAGAACATGGTTGTGGATCGTATCGCCCTGCGTGATATCAGTCTGCTGGTGGTGCTGGACTACACCGCTTCAATGGGCGTCAGATACAAGGCCGACATATTGCTGGCCAGCGCACTGATGATGTTATACAGCGGCGTCAGTATGGAAATGCGTGTCGGTGCCGTCCTGCTGGATGCAAAAGGCTATCATCGCCTCGGGTTCGGTTCGGGACAGAGGCACGCCCTGCGCCTGTTTGATGCAATCGAACAGGTATGTGGGCAGCTGCGGCAGGGCAAAGTACCGGAAGTTGATTATCCAGCGACCGATGCACATCGTCTGCTGCCGGGAGGCGGCGTGCTGTTGTATCTTTCCGATTTCCTCGACGAACGTGGTTATGCGCGCAACTATGACAGTTATGCGGTTGAGGCCAGACGTTATGATTTTGTCCCGGTGGTGATCCAGGATGAATTTGAATACACGTTTCCGGATCTGGGTGATGAGTCCATGATCGACTTTTCGAGTCCCGAGACCGGATCCAGCCTGCCGCTATGGTTGGGTCAGCATGAAAAGACCATGATCCGGCAGTTACATGAACAGCGCTTTTTAGAACTACAGGCGACCTTTGCCAGTCACGGCTTGCGGCATGTCCATATAGACTCTCCGTCTCTCGACCGGATTCAGCAGACCCTGACCCGGTTTTTTGTGTTGCGCTGATATGGCATTTTCACTGCGTAGCATCCTGGCATTATTGGTAATAGTGTTACTGATAAGCAGTCTCCGCCTTGTTGCGCAAACCGGCCCTAACACACTTGCCGTTGATCAACCCGTCAGTCTGCGGGTCGAAATTCCAGACACGATCCATGTGGGTGAACCGTTTGAGTATCGTGTCCGCGTACTCTACCATCCGGATCGGGTTGAGCCGGATTTTCCCGGCCTGTTACGTAATGTCAGGTTTGTGCCCTTTGAACAGTTGCACCTGCGCCGTCCGGCTATCAGCCAATCCAATCTGCCCGATGGCATCAATGAATATGTGTTGTCCTATCCCGTGCTGGGAATCGCTGTTGTACCGTATAAAACCTACACATTGGATCCGGTCCGGCTGGACTGGCGCGTGCTTGCCAGCGGTGTGACTGAGGGTGTCGAGGTCCAGCCCGGGGCAGTAGTGATCAGCGGTTATTATCCGGCAGAGGTGTATGGACAGTCCTTTGAGCAACTGCGCCAGGCTATTAACGATCATTATCTGTTCAAACAACTGGCCATTGCCGCGCTGGCAATATTGACGCTGCTGGGCGGCGGCGGGCTGTTGCACTCGGCGCTCAGACGACGCCAGCTGTATGTGGCAGTGGAGGCGGATCGCATCTACCGCCAATTTGAATCGGTTTCTCCGACAGACAATTCACGCGAGGGACTGTTGGCCTATGAGAGGGTGTTGCTGACACTGTTATTGTCCTATCGCAAATTCAGTGCACGTGCGTTCTGGATGGGCGAGCCGAACAATATGGATAGCGGAATGTTACCTGTCTTACAAAGACTGAAACAGCGGCTGCGCCCGGCCTATCAGATGGCAGAGCCTGGTCTGGACAGTGTCCGTCTGGTCAAGGACGACCTGCAGCAGGTATTTTCTGCGCTCCAGTCTGAGGTAGCTGATCAACGCCGAGCAGGGTTGGAGGCATTGCAAGGCAGTGTACTGCGCCGGATCCGTCAACATCGATTGGCATTTACCGGGGGTGTACTCACCTTGCTGGTCGGGCTGTGTAGTACTGTGTTATTGGTACGGCCTGCGCTGTGGCGTGATGCGGATACGATCCTGTACAACGACTGGATCAACAGCCTGCCGGCGAGAATATTTGATGACACACGCGACAAGGAACTTGGCGTGATAGATGTGCAGATGCTGGTACAGTTTGCCGAGCAGCAGGACATCCTGCAAAAGTTGCAGCAGGATACTGTCAAGAGTTTCTACCTGTATAACTTTGGCACCATAGTCGCCCGTGCCTATGTTTCCATACTATCCGGAGAGAACCAGGACGAGGAAGAGGCGGGTGAGGATGAGTCGACCAATAAACCTTCGTTCGAGTTTCCGCTGCAATTACTCGCGAATGCGGTCAGGCTGTATCCACAGACCGAGGAAGGTCGGCGTAACCTCGAACTGGCCATCGTGTTGCGCGAGGCAGAGAAGAAGGAGGAGGACAGTGGCAAGGTACAGGGCGAGGTCGGGCCGCCGTTGCCGGGTTTCTCGCGTGACATGAAACAAATTCTGTTCTAGGCACAGGGAGACCCGCCATGGATCTTGCCTTGTTCCGGTTTTCGCTGCAATTCGAACAGCCGTGGCTGTTGCTGTGCATCGTGCCTGTCATAGGTATTATTGTCTGGCAGATCCGCCGTACCCGGGGCAGGTTCAGCGTGCGCACGAGCGGGCTGGAATACCTGACCGGTTCCGGTATCGCGGTTGCCACAAATCGATTTCGGTATCGTATTGCATTGATCAGTCTGCTTGCCGTATTGCTGGCGCTGGCATTGGCCGGCCCCCAGATCAGGACCCGTCAACCGTTCCGGTTTGGCATGTCACATGAACTACACCCGGTCTATCTGGTTGCACTGGACGTGTCCGGCAGTATGACCGAGCCGCTGGGCGGTTATGTGATCAACGGCCAGTTGAACACCGGTGGCATCACGCGGTTCGAGGCCTCGCGGGAAAATTTATACGAGTTTGTCGGCAAACATGCTGCCACCCGCTTTGGTCTGGTGCTGTTCAGTGTGCAACCGATGCTGGTGCGTTGGCCCACTCTGGAGACCGGGTTTGATTTTCGCGATGTGCTGGATGAGGGAATGCGTTATACCAACCCAAACCGCTCGCGTCCTTCACAACTGGCACGGTTTGCCGGTGGCACCGCCACGCGTGATGGCCTGACCCTTGCGCGCGAAGTATTGTCACGCCAGCAGGCCACCGGCAAGTCGTTGATACTGATCGGGGACCTGATTGACAACACCGATGAGATCGTCGAGGGGATTCAACAATTATACGAGGACGATGTGTATACCCATGTACTCGCGATTGACCCGCAACCGGAAAATCTCGATGCACTGGCGCGGGCATTTGGCGAGCGCCCCGGTATCTTTATTCATACGGTCAAGTCGGGCGAGGACCTGACGACGGCGTTTGCCGGGATTGAATCCATCGAGGCCGAGCGGCTGGCAGCCTCCGGTAACCGCAACCACTTGCAGGACCTACGCTGGTTCTTTGCACTCGCCGGTTTTATCGTCGCGCTGATAACGGTCATCCTCTACGAGACCCGTTTGCACAAGACGCAGGTATGAACGGATGACATTTCAGAACCCACAGATCCTGATCCTGCTGCTGTTATTGCTGCCGGCGCTGTATTACCTGCGCGCAGGCAGTGACAGGACGGCCCGTATGCTCAAACATTTCAGCACTGCGCAGCCGGCCTCGACGCTGGAAAGGCTGGCGATACCGGTGTTGGCGCTACTGTTACTGACAACGTTATTAATTGTCGCAGCCGGACCGCAGCGTTATCTGTCCCGCCCGGAAACCGCACGCTCTGGCAACTTTGTGTTTCTGGTGGATGTCTCGCGCAGCATGGCCGCACGTGCCAGTTGTGATGAGACGATGCAACTGGACCGCGCCCGTGCATTAATGACGGACATCGTCAGCGCAATGCCCGAGGCCGAGTTCGGTATCACCGCCTTTACCGAACTGGCATTCCCGTTTACCGAACCAAGTCTGGATCACGCATATCTGCAGGAGGTTATTAATTACGGTCTGTTTGTCGAGGCGGTGCCGACTCCTGGCTCCGACCTCGGAAATGCCTTGCTGGTACTGGCAGAGAAAAAGTCCGAACAACCGCCTGTCTATGCCCGGCTTGAATATGTCATCCTGCTCTCTGACGGTGATTATTCCGATGAGGTAAATCAGCAGTTGGGTAAGGCCATCCCGGTACTTAATGAGGCCGGTATCAAGGTGGTCAGCCTCGGTACCGGTTCGGTTGATGGCCTGCCGATTCCGACACTCGGAAAAAATCGTGAATGCCTGGAAGGCCGCTTTGAACGTGCCGAAGGCAAGGAATTCTATACACGCCTGTTTGCCGCACCGTTGCAGTTGATTGCGGAACAGACCGGTGGACGTTATTTTGTCGAAACACAAAAAACGGAGTTACTGGATTATCTGCGCTCGCTCCTCCACGAGAATGCTGATCTGCAACTGCCGTTGCAAACAGAAGATATTAGTCTCTGGTTTTTACTGCTTGCGACGCTGTGTTTATTCGGTCTAGTGTGGTTGCGACGTTTCTAGATAGCTGTCAGGAGTTCCAATACAGATGGCTGATACGGACAGGATGTCGAAACCGTTATGTGTATATCAATCAGGTTTGATCAAAAACCGCCAGCAGCTCGCCGACCCGGCCGCGATTGCCGGTGTTCGCACTGATCGTGCGCCTGACCTGAAAACCGGTGATCGTTGCCCCCGCCTGTTTATATAACTTGCGGATTTGCGGTACGTCATGGTTCGAGATGACCACCTGTATGTCACGGTCGGCAAGTTGTTGAGCGAGCTCTATCAGTTTCAGTTGATCCTCCCAGCCAAAACCACCGGTATGATAATTTGTAAAACAGGCGGTGTCGGTCAGCGGTACATAGGGTGGGTCACAATACACCACGTCACCGGGAACAGTATCCTGCATACAGTGCTGAAAGTCCTTGTGCACAAACTCGGCACGCGTTGACGCCAGTAAAAACTGTTGCATCTCGCGCAGCGGGAAGTACGGTTTTATATACAACCCGAACGGCGTATTGAATTTTCCACTCCTGTTATAGCGGACTAGACCGTTATAACAATGGCGGTTCAGATACAGGAATAGTGCTGACTTTCTGCGGGTGTCATCAGTCCGGTTGAACTCTTCTCGCAGGCGGTAATAACGGGTCTTGTTGTTGGCACGGACAAACACACTCTGGCAGTAATCAATGAACGGCTGGCCTTCAGCTTTCAGCTGCTTGTACAAGTTGATTAAATCCCGGTTTGTATCGGCAAGCAAATAGCGGTCGTAGTCGGTATTCAGAAATACAGCCCCGGATCCGGTAAACGGTTCGACCAGGCGTTTGCCGTCCTGTAACTGTGTGCGGATCCGTTCTACCAGGCGGTACTTACCGCCCGGCCATTTCAGAAACGGTCTGGTCGCTGAAGCAGAAATTATTATTCTTCCGGTGCCTGCGCCCGGATGCTGAGCGCGTGTATGACTCCGGGCATCAGATCAGCGACGGCCTGGTAGACCAGCCGGTGACGGGACAGCAGTGGCAGTCCGGTAAACTGCGCAGAAACGATACGCACTGAGTAGTGGCCTCCACCTCCGGCCGCACCAGCATGACCCAGGTGGTGTGCAGAGTCGTCCTGGATCTCGAGTGAGACGGGTTGCAGTGATTGTTCCAGACGTAGGCGGATTTCAGCAATGCGATCCATACCGGTCTGGTTCAGGGTAGAACCTGGATTAACGGTTTCACAGTAATACTGCGAAAGACGCCGGCTAGGTGGTAAGGATCGGCCTTTGCCCAACTTGTGGCGGCCTCAAGATCGGGAAACTCCGCGATGATCAGGCTGCCACTAAATCCGGCAGGTCCGGGGTCCGGGCTGTCAATGGCAGGATGCGGTCCGGCAATCACCAGACGGCCTTCGTCCTTCAGTTGTTGTACACGTTCCAGATGGGACGGGCGTATAGTGGGTCTGATTTGCAGACTGTTGTCTGCGTCTACGCCCATAATCACGTACAGCATCAGGACTGGCTACCATTCTGTTCTGGCTCAACCATATGTTTCGCAAGATAAAAGGCCTGGACGATCGCAAACAATAGGGTCAGGCCGAGGATACCGAACATCTTGAAATTGACCCAGATGTTTTCCGGGAAGTTGAACGCAACATAGAGGTTGATCGCACCTGAGAAAATAAAGAAAGCGGTCCAGCTTCGGTTCAGCGTATACCAGATCGGTTTCGGGATATTGATCGCATGATCCATCATGCGCTGGATCATCGGTTTTTTGCCGATAAATTCGCTGAGCAGGAAGGCGACAGCGAACAACCAGTTCACAACAGTCGGTTTCCACATAAAAATGCGTTTATCATGTAATAATAGTGTGAGTCCGCCGAGTACGAGGATAATCACCAGTGTGATCAGGTGCATCTTTTCAAAGCGGCGGTGTATCAGCCAATAAAGGCTGACCTGAACAAAGGCGGCGACAATAGCCGCTGCCGTCGCCATATACATACGTTGTTCCAAATTGTCCGGTATGTAATAGGCGATGAAAAAGGCGAGTACCGGAAAAAAATCTATCAGAAATTTCATTTTCGTAACGTTGATATAGTTGGATACCGGATAATACATGCGATACAGGCGATGAGTATATGTCACAGTATTTTAAAATTCACCCGGATAATCCACAGGCCAGACTGATAGGTCAGGCTGTGGTGATCCTGCGTCAGGGAGGCGTGGTCGCCTATCCGACTGACTCCTGTTATGCGCTGGGATGTCTGCTCGATCGCGGAGAGGCACTGGAACGGATCCTCCGTATCCGCGGGCTGGAGCCGGGTCACCTGTTCACCATCATTTGCAGTGACCTCTCCGGACTGGGTGCGCTGGCTCGCCTCGATAATACGGCATTCCGATTGATCAAGAGCCTGATACCCGGCCCTTATACCTTTGTATTACAGGCAAGCCGGGAAGTACCCAAACGACTGCATCATCCAAAACGCAAGACGATTGGGCTGCGTGTGCCCGACAATCCGATTTGTCTGTCCTTGCTGGAGGCACTTGGCGAGCCGATGCTGAGCACCAGTCTGGTTATCGCGGGTGACGAGGGGCCGGAAGGCGATCCGGAGCAGATCCGCGACCGGATAGGCAAGCTGGTCGATCTCGTAATTGATGGCGGCATGATAGGCTCAGAAGAGACCACAATTATAGACGTTTCCGGGGATATTCCCGAGGTTGTGCGCAAAGGTAAGGGGCCAGTTGACCATCTGCAGGGTCTATAATAACGATCGTCCTGAAATAATCTGGATCTACGGCGAGACTATTTGATTTGACTCTGTATAATTTCGGCCTCCAACGATAAATAGAAAAACCAGGAGTTCTTTTTGGCAATTTCAGCAAAACAGCGTGTTCTATCTGGAATGCGCCCGTCGGGTCAATTACACCTTGGTCACTACCACGGTGTACTCAAAAACTGGTTAAAACTGCAAAATGAATATGAATGCTTTTTCTTTGTGGCTGACTGGCATGCACTGACGACGGAATACGCGTCGCCACAGACAATATCTGATTCAGTCTGGGAAATGGTCATAGACTGGCTGGCTGTAGGCATCAATCCCGGTTCGGCACGTATCTTTATCCAGTCGAGGGTGCCGGAACATGCGGAATTACACCTGTTATTATCGATGTTTACCCCGTTGAGCTGGTTGGAACGGGTCCCGACCTACAAGGATCAGCAGGAAAAACTGGCGAACAAGGATCTGTCGACCTACGGCTTTCTCGGGTATCCTCTGTTGCAGACGGCCGATATCATTATCTACAAGGCCGGTTATGTCCCTGTCGGTGAGGACCAGGTGGTACATGTCGAGTTGTCGCGTGAGATCGCTCGCCGTTTCAACTATTTATATGGTCGCGAGCCCGGTTTTGAGGAAAAGGCCGAGTCAGCCGCGACGAAGATGGGCAAGAAGAACAAAAAGCTTTATCACCAGTTAAGACTCGATTACCAGCAAAAAGGGGATGATCTGGCGCTGGCAAAGGCCACAGCGCTAATCGAATCACAGCAGAATATCAGTCTGGGTGATCGTGAACGTTTGATCGGTTATCTGGAGGGAGGGGGCAAGATGATCTTCCCCGAGCCACAGGCCTTGCTGACTCATATCCCGAAATTCCCCGGTCTGGATGGGCAGAAGATGTCCAAGTCTTACGGCAATACGATAGGCTTGCGAGAAAATCCGAATACAGTAATGGATAAACTGCGGACGATGCCGACGGATCCGGCCAGGGTCAGACGCACCGATCCGGGAAATCCGGATAAATGTCCGGTCTGGTCCTTCCATCAGGTCTATTCTGATGATGAGGTGAAATCCTGGGTACAAAAAGGTTGTCGCAGCGCGGGCATAGGCTGTATTGAATGCAAGCAACCGTTGATCGATGCTGTGCTGAAGGAACAGGAGCCAATACGCGAACGTGCCAGGGAATATGCGGCAGATCCGGAAATTGTGCGGGGTATTGTTGCCGATGGTTGTGAAGCCGCCCGTGACATTGCCAGAGAGACGATGGATGAAGTCAGGTCGGTGATGGGTCTGTCCTACAAGTGATAGCCTGGCAGGTACTGACGAACAGATTGTGACGATAAACGAGTAACGAGCGAACTACGGTGCAACAGATAACAACAGGAGAACAGGCGCAGGCGCCACTCGGCCAGTCAGAAATGCCCTTTGCGATCGTGCAGGGTGAGCCGGTGACCCAGATCCCGCACGATCTTTATATCCCGCCTGAGGCGCTTGAGGTATTCCTGGAGGCGTTTGAGGGGCCACTCGACCTGCTGCTGTATCTGATCAAGCGCCAGAACCTCGATATCCTTGATATACCGATAGCCGAGATTACGGCGCAGTATATGAAGTATATTGATTTGATGGATGTGCTGCAGCTTGAGCTGGCAGGTGAATATCTGGTCATGGGCGCGGTACTGGCCGAGATCAAGTCACGCATGTTGTTGCCGCGTACGACCATCGACGATGAGGAAGATGATCCGCGTGCCGAACTGGTAAGGCGTTTGCAGGAGTATGAGCGCTATAAACAGGCCGCCGAACAGATCGACGAGATGCCAAGGCTGGAGCGTGATCTGTTTGCCGTTGTTGTCGACTTTAACGAACGACGTACCTCCCAGAAACCGCCTGATGTGAAGATTGATCAGATACTGCACGCATTTGCCGACGTCCTCGCACGCGCAGAGATGTATACACACCATATGATCCACCGTGAAGCGCTGTCGGTCCGGGAACGCATGACCATGGTGCTGGATCGGGTCAAGAGTGACAGTTTTATCGAATTCAAGGACCTGTTCAATATTGAGGAAGGCAGGGCGGGTGTCGTGGTATCCCTGCTGGCTATCCTTGAACTGATAAAGGAATCATTAATCGACATCGTCCAGAATGAAATCAATGGACCGATTTACCTGAAGGCAGCGGCATGAACGAACAACAACTGAAAAATATCATCGAGGCCTCGCTGATGGCCTCCGGATCACCCCAGAACCTGAACCAGCTGTTGGCTCTATTTGATAATGACCTCGAAAAACCGGATCGTGATCTGGTACGCAAGCTGGTTGAGCAACTGCAGCAGGATTATGCAGAACGCGGTATCGAGCTGAAAGAGGTCTCCAGCGGTTTCCGTTTTCAGGTATGTGCCGATTATGCCGAATGGATCAACCGTCTGTTTACAGAACGGCCACAGCGTTATTCCAGGGCCTTTCTGGAAACGCTGGCGATCATTGCCTACCGTCAGCCGATTACCCGGAATGAAATCGAGGACATCCGTGGTGTCAGCGTCAGTTCAGGTATCGTCAAGACCTTGCAGGAGCGCGAATGGGTGCGTGTAGTTGGACACCGTGATGTCCCCGGCAAGCCCGAGTTGCTCGCAACCACGCGCGAATTTCTTGACTATTTCAATCTGAAGAAACTGTCAGAGCTGCCTGCCTTGTCCGAGATCAAGGATTTTGATCTGATAAACCCGGATCTGTTTGAAGGTATCGATCCTATGCCAGTTCCTGCAAAAGCGATTGAGACAAATGTGGCCGAGGATCAGCTTGACCCGTATGGCGCGGATCAGACCGGAGAGAACGAAGAAAATGTTGATGACGTGCTGGATCCGGATTTTGAGTATGGCGGTGATGATGATCAGCAGGAGGAGTACAGATTCGACGAGCATGATGAAACGGCTGATAAAAATAGCAGAGATGAAGTTGATATGGATGATGACGATGATGATGTGGGCGGCGACGTGGACGATGATCTCGACTCAAATTCAGAAACCAATGTTGTCCCATTACGGCCTGATGCCAATGACGCCTGATAGACAGCCTGTGTCCGGCAAATGAGTAAAACTGAAGCGGAGCGTATACACAAGGTCTTGTCGAATGCCGGTCTGGGTTCGCGTCGGCAGATTGAAGGCTGGATCCGGGATGGCAGGGTCAAGGTAAACGGTAAACCGGCCGGCATTGGTGATCGTATCCTGCTGTCCGACCGCATCAGTCTGGATGACAAACCAATCAAATTGCAGTCGGTCATCCCAACCACGACCCGCATGCTCGCCTTTTATAAACCAGCCGGCCTGATTTGTACCCGCAATGACCCCGAGGGCAGAAAAACCGTGTTTGACGATCTGCCCCGCCTGACCAAGGGACGATGGATAAACATTGGGCGTCTGGACATTAATACGACCGGCCTGTTGTTATTCACTAATAACGGCGAGCTGGCGAATCGTTTCATGCATCCTTCCAGCAATATAGAACGTGAATACGCCGCCCGCACGTTAGGTACGGCCACCGACAGACAACTCGATATGTTGCGCGAGGGTATCATGCTGGAAGACGGCCAGGCCGGGTTCAGCACGATCATTGATGTTGGCGGTGAGGGTGCCAATCACTGGTATCACGTGGTACTGACAGAAGGCCGTAACCGCGAGGTCAGGCGTTTGTGGGAGTCGCAAGGGCTGAAGGTCAGCCGACTGATACGGGTACGTTATGGCTCCTATCAATTACTGCGCAAGAAACGTCCCGGAGAGTGTTGGGAGCTGGAACAGAAGGATATAGATGCCCTGATGCAGGACATCGGGGTTGAACCTGCGCCCGTCGAAACGGCACAAGTACCCGTCGCACCGCAAAAACCGGAGTCGAAGAAAACCGACAAGCGCAGGTTCGAGACACGTGCACCGAAAAAACAAAAACCGGAAAAACGGAATACGCAAGCACGGAAGCCAGAACCACGTAAGCCCGAGTCACGAAAAACAGATACGCGTAAAGCGGGCAACCGCGGCCCTGAAAAACGGAAGACCTTGACCCTGAAACCGGGTAGCCGGAAATCGCCACGGCGCAAATAGTCGCCATCAGCACTATCTGACGGTCAGGCCATGCCAGATGATAACAAGACCGTGCTGACGTTTTCACCGGCCACCTTGATGAGCCTCTACCAGCGCCTGTTTTCGGCATATGGTCACCAGCACTGGTGGCCAGCCCAATCACCGTTCGAGGTTATCGTTGGTGCCGTCCTAACCCAGAATACGGCATGGATAAACGTGGAAAAGGCGATTGCCAATTTGCAGGTGGCGGACCGGATGGATCTGGAAAGGCTACATGTGCTTGATCACGAGTCGCTTGCCTCGCTGATACGCCCATCGGGCTATTTTAATATCAAGTCCAGACGGCTGAAAAACCTGTGCGTGTGGATGATAGCGGAGGGAGGCATGGACGCTCTGGACAAATTGCCGACTCTCCAGTTGCGTACGGGTCTGTTATCGGTCAACGGTATTGGCCCGGAAACCGCAGACGATATCCTGCTGTATGCGTTTTACCGGCCGGTATTTGTCATTGATAGCTATACCCGTCGACTGTTGACAAAACTGGGCCTGATAGAAGGTGCTGAGCCTTATGAAGTACTACGGGCCGGATTTGAGTCGAATCTGGCGCCCGATCAGGCACTGTTTAACGAGTATCACGCGTTGATCGTGCGCCATGCCAAGCAGAAATGTCAGTTGCTACCTGAGTGCGTTCATTGCCAGGTAGAGGGCCCGATTCAGTGACACGGTGGCCGCAGCCGGGCTCGCCAGGGTGGTATTTACAGGATTACTCAGTAATTTCAGGATTTTTTAACTATGTACTTTGGTTTTCTGGCTGTTTTATTGTAAGCTTGCCACCCGTTTTCTATGTATAAAGTAGACGTTTAATGGCAACAAGACGGCCGCTGGTGGCTGCGAACTGGAAGATGAACGGCACGCTGGCGACCATACGCCCGCTGGTGCAAGCTATCCGGCAAGGATTACCTCCGACAGCGACAGCTGAAGTTGCCGTATGTGCCCCCTACATCTATATACCGGAAGTCAGGGCGCTGCTTGAAGGCAGTGAGCTTGCGCTGGGGGCACAGAATGTGAGTGAGCAGACAGCCGGCGCCTACACAGGCGAAATATCCGCTGCCATGTTGGCCGATATCGGGTGTAGATATGTTATTGTGGGCCACTCCGAACGTCGGTCCCTGTATCAGGAATCGGATCAACTGGTGGCCGAGAAATTTGTAAAGGTCCAGGCCCAGAATATGGTTCCCATCCTCTGTGTAGGTGAGCAACTGCAGGAGCGCGAGGCCGGGGTGACCGAAGAGGTGATTGCCCGACAGCTGGATGCAGTCATCCACCGTGCAGGCATCAATATGTTTGCCAACGCGGTCATCGCCTATGAACCCGTATGGGCAATCGGTACGGGACGTACCGCGACGCCGGAGCAGGCGGAAGAAGTGCATGGTTTTATACGGTTGCAACTGGCAAGACATGCCGATGCAATCGCAAATAATATCCGGATTTTGTATGGCGGTAGTGTGAAGGCCGACAACGCACCCGACCTGTTCTCCAGGCCGGATATAGATGGTGGTTTAATTGGCGGCGCCTCACTGGTCGCCGGGGATTTTCTGGCGATATGCCAGGCAACGAGGTAATACAGCTAAATGGAAACGTTACAAACGATATTATTGGTTTTACAGGTGCTGGTTGCGGTCAGCCTGATAGGCCTGATCCTGATCCAGCACGGCAAAGGTGCAGATGCGGGCGCGGCCTTTGGCAGTGGCGCGTCGAATACCGTTTTTGGTGCACAGGGTTCAGGCAATTTTCTCAGCCGCACCACGGCGATACTGGCATTTGTCTTTCTCAGTAACAGTCTGGGATTGGCTTATCTTGCCAGCAAGCGCGTGCAGACCACAGGCAGCCTGATGGACTCCCCCGTAGCCGAGGTCCAGTCCGTCGATGCGCCTGTATCTGACGCCATCAGCGAGATCCCGGCCGAGCCGGAAGCGGCCCCGGCCAGTGAAGTCCCGGCCGAACCGGCCGCCACTGTCCCAACCGATGTCCCTGCGCCAGTTGAAGCCGCCGTGCCGGCAGAGTCAGCCAGTGTAGAATCAGCAGCACCGCCGTCAACAGAGACAGCAGCTGATGTGATACCGGCTTCCGCTGAACCGGTGATACCCGCTGTTGAAATAGAAGTGCTCGCACCGCCAGCAGTGCCGGCAACAGAGTAGTACCTCGACAAGTTTCAAATCCGGATACCTGTCTGTAGCCGGAACAAAAAAATGCCGACGTGGTGGAATTGGTAGACACGCTACCTTGAGGTGGTAGTGGGGTAACCCTTGACGGTTCGAGTCCGTCCGCCGGCACCAAATCTTGAAGGGGCACAGCATGCTGTACCCCTTCCATGATGTTGCCCTTACAGAATGTTGGTGAGTTTCATCGCTGGATGATCCATGATTCACATTCAAACCTGAATAAAGCTTCAATATGAAATCTTGTAGTTATATTACTCGGTATTGGGGTGAACCATGCCCCGATCACACAGGGTTACCAGTCAGGGCATACGCAGAACGGATACGAAAAAAACTGTACCACTTCTGTAAAAATATTTATTGAAGGTCTATGATGTATCCTCAAATCGATACCAGGGGGGGCTCAGCATTATGAAGATTTCAGGTTTGTATTCGTCACTGGCGATAATTGCGCTGATTGGCACAGGTGTTTCATTCACGGCTTATGCCCAGCAACAGCCATTTATCCCTGCCACCGATCAGGTACTGAATAACCCCGCCCCCGCCGACTGGGTAAGATGGCGTCGTGATCATACCGCCAGTGGATACAGCCCCCTGAACCAGATCAATCGCAGCAATGTGAATGAGCTGAAACTGGCATGGGCCTGGACGATGGGTGCCGGCGAACAGGAGCAGGAGCCAATTGTTTATAACGGCGTCATGTATCTGCCGCAAACACATGGCATCGTGCAGGCGCTAGATGCGAAAACCGGTGAGCTCATCTGGGAGTACAAACGCAAATTGCCCGAGGGTATGGGCACTGGGACCACGCGTAATCTTGCCATCTATCAGGACAAGATATATCTGACGACTGAAGACGCCTTTCTTGCTGCGCTGGATGCAAGAACTGGCAAACTGGTCTGGGAAGTAAAGACGGGCGATCCGGATGACCGGGTCAGTTATTCCTCTGGGCCTATCATTGGTAATGGCAAGGTGTTTGCCGGCCAGACCTGTGGTACCGGAACCCGACGGGCATGTGCACTTATTGCGCATGATGCACAGACCGGCAAGGTACTCTGGCAAAGGGAATCCGTTGCGGGGCCAGATGACCCAGCAGAACACAATGCGACCTGGGGCAGGGTCGAACACAATATGCGCCGTAAGGCCTCTTTCTGGCTGACCGGCAGCTTCGACCCTGAGTCAAATACGGTGTACTGGACCACCGCCAGTCCGTTCCCCTATCCCGAAATCCATAAAGGCACGACGGAAGGCGGTGACCTGTTATATACGAATTCCATCCTCGCGATTGATGCTGACTCCGGCAAGATCAAATGGTTCTTCCAGATGCAACCGCGTGACAACTTTGATATGGATCATCAGGACAATCCCATTCTTGGAGAAGTCGAGGTCGGTGGCAAGCTGCGCAAGGTTGTTTATGTGCTGGGTAAACCCGGGATTGAATGGGCATTTGACCGGGAGACCGGCCAGTACCTGTGGCACAAACAACTGGTCAGTTTTCAGAACCTGTATGAGCGTATTGATCCCGAAACCGGTGAGATCACAATGAACGAGAAGATCATACCGAAGAAGGTAGGCGATTCAAATCTGGTCTGCCCGGGTATGCGCGGCGGCAAACTGTTCCAGACCAAGGCCTATAACCCGGTCTCGAAGATGTTGTTCAGCCCGGTCAGTAATGAATGTGGTATGTTTGAAGTGGTGCCGCTGGACGTCAGTGTTGCCGGGGTCAATTACGGCAAGATTTTGCATATGGAAGGCTCAAATGAAAAGGTCGGCCGTCTGGCAGCCACATCCGCAGCAACCGGAGAAGTACTGTGGACCTATGACCAACGTGCAGCGCTCGGTTCCGTTCTGGCGACAGCAGGGGAACTGGTTTTTGTCGGCGATTTACATCGCTATTTCAGGGCACTGGATGAAAAGTCCGGCAAGATACTGTGGGAAGTCCCCCTCAGTGCACCGGTAACCGGGTATCCGATAAGTTACGGCGTCGCGGGTAAACAGTATGTGGCGATTGCAGTGGGTGGAGGCAATCCGGGTACGCTACATCTGGCCCAACTGTATCCTGAATTAAAAACGAGAAATGGCAGTAATATTTTGATGGTTTTTTCGCTTGGAAATTGAGTATAAACACACCAGGCGCGTACATTTACAAAAGTAACTTAATCTGCTAGTTTTAACGTGGAACATACAGGTTTCAGGGGCTGCCTGCAGGCTTTGCAGATTGATGTAGATGTGCGCAGGATTCAGATTTGGACGTAGCTATTTTTCAGTTGTAAAGATGTGGGGGGATAAAGACTTGTACATGATTCGAGATTCATCACGTTTCCTTGTTGCGATGCTGGCAATCGCCAGCAGTTTACCTGTGCTGGCACAGACAACTGACAATGCAACAAATGATGCCTCGCATTATCGCAAGACGCTTAATCAGTATTGTGTTACCTGCCATAACCAGACGCTGAAAACCGCCTTCCTTGAACTGGACAAGGCGAATCTGGATGACCTTCGCGAAAACCCGCAACTCTGGGAAAAAGTCATTACGAAACTGTCTCTGCGCTCCATGCCACCGGTCGGTATGCCACGGCCGGATGAATCCTTTTATGAGAACTTCCCGGTATATCTGGCAACCACACTGGACAAGATGTCCAGTGCCAGCCCTGAGCCCGGTAAGATGGCGGCGGCTCACAGACTGAACCGGACGGAATATACGAATGCGGTTCGTGATTTGTTGGGAGTGGAGATTGACGGGGCCTCGTTGCTACCTCCGGATAACTCTGGTGGGTTTGATAATCTCGCCGACCTGCTTTCAGTGTCAGACGTATTGATGGAGAGCTATATTGCGGCAGCCCGCAAGATTAGCCGCATGGCGGTCGGTGATCCCACGATAGAAACAGATACCGCCCAGTACAATATCGATCCGAAGCTGCTGCAGAATGACCGCATGAGCGAGGATCTGCCTTTCGGGACACGTGGCGGGCTTGCTGTTCGTCATAATTTTCCGGTTGATGGTGAATATGTGCTGAATGTGCGTTTATTGAGAACCTCCGGGTCCGCACTGGTTATCGGTATCAATGAGCCGCGGCGTCTGGATGTACGCGTCGATGGCAAACGGGTCAAGCTAATGACAGTCGGTGGCGAAAATGTGGGCCTCGGCCTGGCCAACGGTGGCGCGGACAAGGTACCACCCGATTTTGATCAGGCCCAGTATGAACGAACAGCGGATTCAAAACTGGAGATAAAATTCCCGATGAAGGCCGGTACGCATAACGTACAGGTGGCATTTCTGGATGAACCCTTTGCCTGGGAAGGTGCCATCCCGCCCCAGACATTTGAAAACTGGGACAAGGCCAAGATCGAAGGTGACTTTGAACGCGCTTGGCGTGACCCCTGGGTCAGCAGTGTAATGATTACGGGTCCGTTAAACGTGACGGGTGCTGGTAATACGGCCAGTCGGGACAAGATATTTATCTGTACACCGAACAACAAATCCGAAGAAGATCCGTGTGCCAGAAAGATACTGTCCAGTTTCGCACGGCTGGCCCATCGTCGCCCGGTAGAAGATGACACCATCAACTCTTTGATGGGTCTGTATCAGCAGGCCCGTGATCAGAACGGGACCTTTGATGCGGGAATCCAGATGGCAATTGAAGGCCTGCTAGTCTCCATGGAATTTCTGTTTCGTATCGAGGATGACCCGGAGAATCTGGTACAGGGTGAACTCTATACCCTCAGCGATCTGGATCTGGCGTCACGCCTGTCGTTTTTCCTCTGGGGAAGTATTCCTGATAACGAATTACTGACACTGGCCGAGCAGGGCAAACTGCGTGATCCAGCGGTACTCGATCAGCAGGTGCGACGCATGCTGAAAGACAAACGTGCCACAACGCTGGTAACTGATTTTGCAGATCAGTGGTTATTATTACGCAATCTACCACTGCTGACCAAAAACCAGGAAATCTTCCCGGACTTTGATGAGACACTGCGCCAGAATCTTTATACGGAAATCAGACTGTTTCTCGGCAGTATCTTCCAGGAGGATCGTTCCATACTGGATCTGTTCAGGGCGGATTACACCTATCTGAATGAACGTCTGGCCCGGCATTATGGAATCAAGAATGTCTACGGTAGCCGCTTCCGTCGCGTGACTCTGGATGACCCCAATCAGCGTGGATTACTCGCACGGGCCAGTATCCTGTCTATCACCACATATCCGAACCGTAACTCCACCGTGTTACGTGGAAAATGGGTATTAAGTTATATCCTGGCCTCTCCGCCACCACCACCACCGGCCGATATACCGCCGCTGGAGGCCACCGACGCCAAGCCTGGAGAAAGTAATCCGACCTTGCGCGAGCGGATGGAGAAACATCCCGCAAACCCCGTTTGCGCCGTGTGTCATAACCAGATGGATCCGATAGGCTTCGGTCTTGAAAACTATGATGCGATCGGAAGATGGCGGACCGAAGATGAGGGTAAACCGATCAATGCCGCCGGAAAGTTGCCGAGTGGTATTGCATTTGAGGGGCCGGCACAACTGCAACAGGCACTGTTAAGCAGTCCGAAGGTGATTGCGGGCGCGTTCACACAAAATTTGCTGATCTATGCGCTCGGACGCCCTCTCGAACATTATGATATGTCTACCGTGCGTGACATCGTAGCCACATCAAAAGACAGTGATTATCGTTTTTCGTCCATCGTTTTTGGTATCGTCAACAGCGTACCGTTTAATATGAGGAGGGTTGGGTCATGATCATTTTCAAAAAATCACTTCCGCGCCGTACATTCCTGCGTGGTATGGGGGCGGCTATTTCCGTACCCATGTTAAGTGCAATGGTTCCGGCGATGGCAACGCCTTCCGAGAGTAAAATGCCACTACGAGCCGGATACATATATAGTCCTAACGGTATCATCCGCGAACGCTGGCGGCCGGTAGCCAGGGGAAGCAACTTTGAACTGACCGATGTACTTAAAAACTGGGAACACGTGCGGGACAAGGTGCTGATTCTCAGTAATATGAACAACGGCGCCTCGGAAACAGTTGATGGTCATGTCGGTGGTAGCTCGATGTTCCTGACCGGTGTTGAACCGAATAAATCATTAAGCGAGTTGCTGGTAGGTACATCAGTTGATCAGTATATCGCCCGGAAGATCGGCAATGAAACACCGTTGCCCTCACTGCAGGTTTGTATAGAAAACGCAGCAGAACTCGCGGGCCAGTCCAATGCCGGTTACAGTTCCGCTTATACCAACACTATTTCCTGGTCGAGTCCGACCACACCGTTACCTATGGAACACAGACCCCGGGTGATATTCGAGCGTCTGTTTGGTGATGGCGGTACAGACCCGGTGGCGCGTCAGAGTCGGATTGGTCGTAAAAAAAGTATTCTTGATTTTGTGCGGGAGGATGCTGCCCGGGTCAAGAAGAAACTGGGCCTGGCAGACAACCACAAGCTGAATGAGTTTACCGAGGCATTGCGCAATGTGGAGTTACGCGTCCAGAAGGCGGAACAAACAGCAGATGTCGAATTACCCGACATGAAACGTCCGGTGGGTATTCCTGCACATGAGGAACATATCGGCCTTACATACGATTTATTGCATCTCGCTTTTCAGACTGATACGACACGTGTGTTCTCGTTTATGGTGGCCAGGGAATACAGTGAGCTGGTCTATACGCATCTTGGGCACACCGATCCTTATCACCCCTTGACCCATCATCGTGGTGACCCAACCCGGAAACGTCAGGCAGGTGAGATCGATGTCTATCATGCCAAGCTGTTTGGTAACTTCCTGGCAAAGATGGAGGCAAGCAAGGATGCAGATGGGTCCTCATTACTCGATAATTCAATGATAGTGTACGGAGCAGGCATGGGCGAAGGTGACGTACATAATCAGTATAACGTTCCCATAGCACTTATTGGTGGTGGGAGTGGTGCAGTCAGGGGTAATCGACATGTGCTCTATGAGATGGGCACACCGCTGACAAATTTACATCTGGCGATGCTGGATATTTACGGAATCAAGATGGATAAGATGGGAACCCGCTTCGGCGAATCCACCGGATTACTTGATCTGTCGGCCACATCATAACAGCGTTAGTTTGATTCAGGGGGAGGGGTGACCAGAATGGCGGGAACAATTCAGGTCAGGCGTGTGCTTGGCGGGTTGATGTTGTTGGCAGTATCAATGGTGGTCCGGGCCGAATCCATTGGTAACGATCTGAAGTTTGTACTGGCCAGTAAGGCACAGGATTGGGAAACCGTTCGTACCGCACTGAACCAGAAGTCGGCCTCAGTCAATGCGGCCGAACCGGATGGCGCAACGGCGTTGGCCTGGGCCGTATATTGGGACAATCAGCAAATCGTCGGGCAGCTGTTGCAGGCTGGCGCTGATCCCGATGCCGCCAATGAATACGGTGTGACTTCGCTGTTTCTCGCAAGTAATAATCGAAATCCTGCCATGGCAGAGACCTTACTGAAAGGAGGTGCCAATCCAAACGCGGCGCTCTGGAGTGGGGTTACGCCGCTGATGGCCGCCGCGAAAACCGGCGAAACTGAAGTTGTGAGTGTATTGCTTGCTCATGGTGCTGACGTCAATATAAAGGAACCACGTCGTGACCAGTCTGCCCTGATGTGGGCAATCGCGTTCAAACATCCTGACACAGCACGTTTGCTGGTTGAGAAAGGCGCGAAGGTGAACGTCAAGACGAAAATGCTGGATGAAAATTTCAAACCGGTTGTGCTGGAGGGTTACAAGGCGAACGTGCAGGGAACGCCGCAGGGAGGCTTTACGCCATTAATGTTTGCCGCACGTGTGGGTGATCTGGATACGGTTAAACTGCTGGTGTCAAAAAAAGCCGACCTGGATGCTGTCTCGGTAGATGAAGGCACGGCGCTGGTTATCGCCGCAGCCGGAGGCAGTGAGGATATTGCCCTGTATCTGCTGGAACAGGGTGCAAATCCAAATCTGACAGACGCTAACGGTATGACTCCGCTGCATTATGCAATGCGCGATGGTCTCAAGGTATTACACAATATGCGCACCAACTTTGCCAAGCAGGTGTGCGGATATGCCTCTGATTCCCGGTGCAAGGTTTATTCAAGTCTGACACCTGATGAACTGAAGTTGCTTGATGACCCCAAGTTTGGATTGTATATCGTAGAGCCAAAAGGCAATCCGGATGAGCCGCTGTATGGCAAGAATATGCATAATCTGGCGCGGGCGCTGCTTGATGCCGGCGCCGACCCGGATGTGGCAATGAAATATCCACCACCCCGCCTGCGGATGGAAAGGTTGCCGTATTTTAATCTGACCGGTGTCACCCCGTTCATGCTCGCAGTTGCGGCACTGGATAGCGATGCAATGGAAATGCTGCTACAGACGGAAGTTGACCCTTTGGTAAGAACAGAGGCAAACCGGGATATTTTTGACAAGCAGACCAAAAACTTTTCCGATGATAACCAGTTTCAGGGTAATGCAACGGCGTTGATGATTGCCGCAGGTATGGGTCGCAATAACGACTACTCCCCGGACGAGGAGGAGAAGGCGCTTTCAGTTGTTAAGAGGTTGCTTGAATTTGGAGCAGATGTAAATGAAACGAATGAAGTTGGCTGGGCGGCATTACATGCCGCCTCATTTCTGGGTGCAGACAGGATAGTCAGGTATCTGGTTGAGAATGGTGCGGACATGGAAATTCAAAATGGCTGTGTCCAGACGCCCCTCAGTCTTGCTGTGGGCAGGAACCAGAAGGGCTTGATTCGACGTACCGTGCCACACATGTCAACGGCTAAACTGTTGCTCGAACTGGGGGCGGCAGACAAGGAGCCGTCTGCACCAAAAGGTCAATGTATACTCGGGCGCGGCGGACTGGAGTTTGATGATTTCCAGAGAGATCAGGTTGAGTCAGTGATCACGCTGGCAGGTATGCAGGAGCTCCTGGATAAAAAACCGTACGGACATCTGGTAGGCAAAATTTACAACATGAGTGAAACGGGTCGTCTGGGTAATCGTCAGGACTAGACCACCAGTCGCTGGAATCTTCAGGCATGGAATTGATTTAAAATTGATATTAATAACTATAAATAAATAATAAATTACACAGGGGGCCCCATGAGTTTGATTAAAAAAACGCTGAACAAGCGTGTGTCTGTTGCCGGAACAGGAGTAATACTGTCGGTCTTGATAGTACCTGCAGCCTTGTATGCACAAGGTCTGGAAGAAATTGTTGTGACCGCCCAGCGGCGCGAGCAGTCCTTGCAGGAAGTACCAATCTCGATTACCACTGTTAACGCAGAGGAAATCCGCGCACTGGGTATCCGCACGGTCGAGGATCTTGATACCTTTTCCCCGTCGGTGGAAATTCAATATAACCTGCATTCGCCTTCGATCACTATCCGCGGCATGGGTAGCAATGTTGCCAATATGAGTATCGAACAGTCGGCACCGATGTTTGTTGACGGTATCACTTATGGTCGTGCCTCAATGATGGCTGCCGGCATGCTTGATGTGGAACGTATAGAAGTGCTCAATGGTCCACAGCCTATTTCGTTTGGCCAGAATGCTACGGCCGGTGCGTTCAGTATCACCAACAAAAAACCCACAGCGGAATGGGAAGGATATGTAAATTCCGATGTTGGCAATTTTGGTCGATTGACGTTTGACGGTGCCAGCGGTGGGCCGATCAATGATCAGTGGGGTATACGTGTTGCCGGCAAATGGGACCAGACCAGTGGCCATCTGACAGACGCATGGACAGGTGACTCTTTCCCGCACAGGCGTGATGCTATCGGGCGTGTATCACTGGCGTGGACACCCAATGAAAAATTACAGGGACTGCTGAAGGTCAGTTACATGGAACGCGAGTCGGAAGGCGACCCTTCCGTCGTGTGCGCCAGACCGGATCGTCCGCTCAGCGGCCAGTTTGATGAAACTGCTGTTATCCTGGGCAAGATACCTGCCTGGGATGCTGTTTACGGACCTACCCATGGTCTGCAGGTTCCGTTGCCGGATTGCGTAACGGACGGATTTACCAATGTTGGTTGGAGAGAAGGACGGGAGAGTCGCCCGCGTCAGACGATTACCGGATATAACAGTTCGGATTCAAGAAGTGGGACGATGGACATTCTGGATTTTGTCAGGCCGGTCATGAAGTCTATCGGTGCCGAGACATCAATCGCGTCTCGGGAACCATTGAACTCTCTTGATGTACTGCTTAACTTTACCTATGAGCTCGATAACGGTATCCAGATAGCGTCCAACACAGGCATGGTGGACTACCGCCGCGAAACCTATGAAGAAAATGAGACGGATCCGTTTGTCAACGACTCATCGTCCCGTGTCGAGAATTTTGACATGTGGAGTCAGGAACTTCGTGTCAGATCTGAAGAAGGCGGTATGTTTGAATGGGAGTTCGGCGGTTATTATCAGATAGAAGATCTGGATCTGGGTCCGGTATTGACACTACGCCCTAATCTTTCCGAGCCACTGCGTACGTATAAGCCCTGGCAGAATCCGGAATGGAAGAGTGCGTTTGCCAGCATCACTTACAACTTCCTCGACAACAAGGCCTCGGTGGATGTGGGCGGCAGGTATACCGATGTGCATAAAGAGGGTGGAGTCACCGGTCAGAGTGCAACATGGATATTCAATATTGATCCGAGGGATAGTGGTGGCGTTGTCAGGGCAACATCACACCGTGATCCGGCATTGGGCGCACCAACAGCACGCACGATACCATTTGCTACCTCAGCTACCAGCCATATGACGGGTGGTGCAATTATTGACTGTGGGCAGCCACAGTTCGCCCCGGTAACCCAGATTCGGGGTGGCAATCCGAGTGATCCCCGTGATCGTGTTACAGCTTCAGGCAGCCCGTGTGGAACTTATGGTGCGGGTTATTATACCGCAGTCTGGCTGACCAGGGACATCCCGGATGCCTGGGATGGACAACGCCCGGTGGCGCTTAGTCCGGTTCTGAACAATTTCTCGGATCGTCCCGGACCGTTTAATGACACCTATGATACAAATAGTTTTGACCCGCAGGTGGTGTTGCGTTACCGCCCCTGGGAAAACCTGTCGGTCTATGCAAAATGGGCCAAGGCATTCAAGTCCGGCGGATTTGATACCAGTGACCGCGGAATGGCGGAAGGTGGTATTGGGTTTTCAATCGGGCAGGATGGGTTTTCGTACAAGGATGAATTCGCCGAGAATTTTGAAATTGGCGCGAGGGGCGATCTGTTTGATTCCAGATTCCGTTATGGTCTGACACTGTTTAATCAGGAGGTCAAGGATCTGCAAATCGAGGCTATTCTGATTGACCTAGCCGCTATCCAGGCTGGCGAGGAGTCAACAGGACGTGCACAGATCAATGCTGGTCTGCAACGCACCCGCGGTATTGACTTTGACTTTACCTGGCTGGTGACCGATGGGTTGATAGCTAAACTGAGTGGTGTATATCAGCGGGGGCGCATGCTCGACTTTATCGCCGGTTGTACGCCGGAAGAGATCGCCAATGCAGCCAGTAATGACTGTTTGACCAACGAGGAATCAATCGCCCTTATAGGTACAACTGCTGCGGCCAACTTTATTGATCGTGCCGGTTCACAGGCGCCGCGTACACCTGACTGGAAGGTGACCGCCGGTCTCGACTATGAACATGCCTTGCCGTTCTGGGGCGAACAGTACAAGTACTTCATAGGCAGTGATGTGGCCTTCTCAGATGGTTTTTCCGTCAACGTTACCAGCTTCACCCGGGTTGTGGCTTTTAATAATCACACAATATGGAACATGAACATGGGATTATCATCAGTAGATGATACGTGGAAACTCCAGGTCTATGCCCGTAATATTCTGGATGAGAAGATTGAATACAATCCGGAGTTTGACGTAGCGACTGCAGCGGGTGCACCCCAGGCATGGAATATTGCAAATGCAGGCGCTCGTGATTATTTCAACTACGGTCTTCAGCTCGGCTATAGCTTCTAGCAATATAATTCCTAAAACATGCAGTCCCGGCCGATCTGTACAGATTTTCCGGGACTATTTTATATAAGCAGTGGTATCATAAAAATAGGGGTTGCTGTTACAAGGCAGGGCC